>CAOKLK010000138.1 GCA_948469295.1 uncultured Mycoplasmatota bacterium | reverse complement strand
AGCGATTCCACCTCCACGCCATTGTGTAGCACGGATAGAACCTTGTCTTGCACGACCTGTTCCTTTTTGTTTCCACGGTTTTCTTCCTCCACCAGAAACTTCACTTCTGGTTTTAGTTTTTGCAGTACCTTGACGAGTAGCTGCAAGTTGAAGTCTGATCATTTTCTTTAAAGCATCGTCATTCACTTCGATTTTCCAAATAGAATCACTAATGCTTAGATCTTTGACTTTTTCATTTTTTAAGTTTTTTATCTCAATTTTCGTCATTTTTTCTCCTCCTATTCGCGACTCTATTCTGCTTTTTCTGTTGTTTCTTCTTCTACTGTATTTTCAGTTTCTTCTACAACAGCTTCTTCTTGTACAGATTCTGTATTTTCTACCACAGTTTCTGTAGCTTCTACAGGTGTTTCTACTGTAGTTTCTTCTACTACTTCATCTACTACAGTTTCTTCTTCATATGTTAATAATTCTTTTGGATTACTTTTTCTTGAATTTTTTACTGCAGTTTTAATTAATACTAATGAATTTTTAGCTCCAGGAACATTTCCACTTACTAAAATGTAGTTTTCTAATTCATTTGCTTCAATAATTTCCAAATTTTGAATAGTAATTGTTTCACATCCCATATGTCCAGGAAGTTTCTTTCCTTTTAATACTCTTTTTGGAAGCATTGTTCCTAATGAACCAGGTCCTCTATGATAATGAGATCCATGACTCATTGGTCCACGAGATTGATTGTGACGTTTAATTGTTCCTTGGAACCCTTTTCCTTTTGAAGTTCCAGTAACGTCTACTACTTCTCCTACTTCGAAAATACTAGCGCCAATTTTATCTCCTACAGAATAAGTAGTTTCTACGTCTCTTATTTCTTTTAAGAAGCGCTTAGGTGTTGTATTAGCTTTTTTTGCGTGTCCAATACTTGCACGACTCGAATTTTTTTCTTTCTTGTCTACTACGCCAAGTTGAATTGCATTGTATCCATCAGTTTCTACTGTTTTTACTTGCATTACTGTATTTGGTTCAACACTAATTACAGTAACAGGAATTAACACACCATCTTTTGTGAATACTTGAGTCATTCCAACTTTACGTCCTAAGATTCCTTTTTTCATCTAATGTTTCCTTTCTTATATTTTATAATTTGATATCAATGTCTACACCACTTGGTAAATCTAAGTGAGTAAGGGCATCAATGATTTCTTTGCTAGGAGCAAGAATATCAATTAGTCTCTTGTGATGACGACTTTCATTTTGGTCACGAGAATCTTTGTATTTATGAACTGCTCTTAATACTGTTTCTCTTTCAATTTCTGTTGGAAGAGGTACAGGTCCTGAAACAGTTCCTCCTAATCTTTTTACAGTATCTACGATTTTACCAGCAGCTAAATCTAATGTTTTATTGTCAAAAGCTTTTAGGTTAATACGTACTCTGTTTTTTGCCATATGTTTTCTCCTTTCGCCTATATCTCGTATAGACTAGCTCCACACAAATTACCTGACCAAAGAAAAGTTTTAACAACTTTGCCTAGTGTATCAGCAACCTTGTATATCTCTGCCGTCATACATAGTCGATTATAGCAATATATTCTATGAAATGCAAGCCTAAATTTTGCATAAACTTCTCGTATTTCGACATTTTTTTCCTGACGATTTATATCTAGTTATTTTATTGAATTTTATTGCTTGGAAATGATTATTCATATTTTTTCAACTTTTAATAAGTTGGATTCTTTTGTACATTATTTGTTTTTTCTATTTTTTTAGTTTTTCTTTTTTATGATCTTTCTTTAAAGATTAAAAAAAAATTCTTTAAAAAGAATTTTATACAGCTAGAACTATTCGAAAACTTACTCCATATCCATCACCAACAAGATATGAATGAATAAAAGAAAATACTCCACTTCCTATTCCATAAGAATAAGCCCCACCTCGGCGAAACCATGGATCAGCAAATTGTACAAACCAAGCCTCATCTTTATACCATGAACCAATCTGTCTTGTTTGAGTCCCATATGTTACATTATCAAAAGGTCCCATCTCTCCTGTTGCATCCCCTAATATTCTTCGGTTATAATTAATTTGTGAAGTGCTAAATGCATAAGTATCATAATATTTACTTTCTGGATATGCTATCCCTCCATCGGCTTCTGTCCAACTTGTTTTACTTGGATCATTTCCATCTTTCGGATAAGTTAAAGTTCCTATAAAATTTGAATTACTTTTATCATTTCTTCCGCTTGCTGGAGTGCCACTTTGATCGAGCATAACTCCCATTACATACTCCCAAGAACCTCCACTCATATCATAGATTCCAGTTTTATTTCCTGTAGTACTTGCTAAATCACTTAAATTATTCAAATAATTATAAGTGTTTTCTCCATCCACTCCTAAACTTGTATTTTCTTGAATATTACATGACTCATTAGTTACCGTATGCCCACAGGTTGGTTCATTACGAGCGGCATATCCTGTAATATAACTACCATTATTATTTATTCTTACTTTTGCTTGTAGTCCATATACACTATGAGATAAATATGCTACTGCTCCCCATTCGGTATTCTTCATCATATGGCTATCAAACTCTCTTTTATAATTATAGGAATTTAAATGGGCATTTGCAATTTGGATGTTTCTCCATGAATATACATTTGGTTTGATTTGAACTTGGTTAACGTCTACAATGTTTTGTTCTGCTTCTATAGTTGTTGTTGCTTCTTTATATCCAGTTTCAAACTTTCCAACCCACATTCCATTCGATTCAAATGAGGTGAATGCGGGATGGGTAAGCCATTCTCCAACATTACTTCCTGTACTTGGTGTAGTATCTTTTGTTTCAAATTCTATTTCTATTGTTTGAACTTTTTCTTCTACATTTGTAAGTTCCTCATAACTTCCATCATTAAATATCTTATATCGATATCTTGGGATCCAAACAAAATAACTCTCAATATTATCTTCTGGTATAACCTCTCCATTTTGATATAACTTTGTTTCATCCGAAAGGATTACTGCATTTGCCCATTCTTTATTACTATAGTTATACCAAGATTCCCCTACATTAGCTTTTGTAACCACTCCGTTTTCTGAAATTTTAACAGGGATTAGTCCTTCGCTTAATACTGGATCCGTTCCATTTAATAAAGAATCACGATATTTTGAAACAAAATTTACGTTACATTTCGTTCTCATATTTTTTAAATTAGTGATTAATGGTCCCCAAAT
>CAOKLK010000137.1 GCA_948469295.1 uncultured Mycoplasmatota bacterium | reverse complement strand
GAAGCAAGTTTAGATAAACGTGATGAAATGCTTCAAAAAAGAGACGCTAGTTTGGATGAAAAAGACTCTAATATATTAGCAAAACAAAAAGAATTGCAAGAAAAAGAAGTTAAAATGGAAGAAATGTATAAGGAAGAAATGGCATTATTAGAAAATATTGCAAAATTTTCCAAAGAAAAAGCACATGATATGATCATGAAGCGAGTAGAAAATGATATGGCAAAAGAAATTGCAGAATATTGCCATGAACAAGAACAAGAAGCAAAACTAACAGCCCATGAAAAATCAAAACAAATTATTGTCGAAAGTATGAATCGCTATTCCGAAGATGTAGCCAGTGAACAAACCGTAAGCACCATAACATTACCAAGTGATGATATGAAAGGAAGATTAATTGGTCGTGAAGGAAGAAACATTAGAACAATAGAATCAGTCACTGGTGTTGATCTAATTATTGATGATACACCAGAAGCAATTGTAATATCTAGTTTTGACCCATTAAGAAGAGAAATAGCAAAAATTACAATTGAAACACTTATCAAAGATGGACGAATTCATCCTGCGAGAATAGAAGAAATATATGATAAAGTATCTAAAGATATGAATACTAAAATTACAGAAATAGGACAAGATACCATATATGAACTTGGAATTACAAAAATGGATCCAGAACTGATCAATTTAATTGGAAAACTAAACTTCCGCACCAGTTATGGGCAAAATGCCTTAAAGCATTCCAAAGAAGTTGCCAATCTTACAGGGTTAATGGCTGCTGAATTGAATGAAAATATAATGCTTGCCAAGCGTGCAGGGCTTCTGCACGATATCGGAAAATCGATTGATTTCGAAATGGAAGGAAGTCATGTAGAAATTGGAGTTGATATTGCCAAAAAATATCATGAGGATGAAGTGGTATTAAACGCCATTGCATCCCATCATGGAGATACCGAAAAAACATCCATTATTTCTGCATTAGTAAATGTTGCAGATACAATGTCAGCAGCAAGACCAGGAGCAAGAAATGATTCCTTAGATAATTACATCAAAAGATTAGAACAATTAGAATTAATTGGATCTTCCTTTGAAGGGGTTGAAAAAACATTTGCAATGCAAGCTGGAAGAGAAGTAAGAGTGATGGTAAAACCAGAAGAAGTAGATGATGCAAATTGCTATAAAATTGCCAGAGAAATGAAAGAAAAAATAGAATCAGAAATGCAATATCCTGGAACAGTGAAAATAATACTAATTCGTGAATCAAGAGCACAAGAAGAAGCAAAATAACTTCTTCTTTATTTATCAAAGAAAGGATTTTAAATATGAAAATAGTTTCTTGGAATGTTGCAGGATTTCGTTCTTGCTTAAAAAAAGGATTTATCGCTTTTTTTAATACCATTAATGCGGATATATTTTGTATTCAAGAAGCCAAAGTAACAGAAGAAGAATTAGAATTTCGACCAGAAGGGTACGAATTTTATCTAAATTGTGCTGAAAAAAAAGGGTACTCAGGCACACTAATTTATACCAAAAAAAAACCATTACAAATAACTTATGGAATGGGTATAAAAGAACATGATCAAGAGGGAAGAATAATAACCTTAGAATTTCCAGAATTTTTTTTAATAAATATATATGTTCCTAATTCTAAACGAGGATTACTTCGTTTAAATTACCGTATGAAATGGGAAGATGACTTTTTAAACTATATCAAAAAATTAGAAAAGCAAAAACCGGTAATCTTTTGTGGAGATTTAAACGTTTGTCATAAAGAAATAGATATCGCAAATCCAAAAGCCAACGAAAGAAATCCTGGATTTACAATAGAAGAACGAGAAAAATTTTCTAAAATATTACAACAAGGATACATTGATACCTATCGTTATCAAAATCCCAATAAAATAATTTATACTTGGTGGAGTTTTATGCACAATGCAAGAGAACGGAACATCGGATGGCGACTTGATTATATTGTAATTTCAAAAAAATTACTTCCAAAGATGAAACAAGCATATATTTATAATGGTATTTCTGGAAGTGATCACTGTCCAATTGGTCTTGATATCGAAGGAGAATAAATCATGAAAATTTCAAGTGAAATTACCAAAAAAGAATATTTTAAATCATTTAATTTAGCAAACAATCTATCCAAAACGAAAAAAATATCTCAGAAAAGATTAATGACAACAAGCCAAAAAAATATTCAATACTTAATTATTTGTTTTACACTTTTAGCATCTATAAGTTTAACAAACACATTAATAAATTTAGATTGGTTAACAAATCTCCTTTTTTTTCTCTTCTTATGTTTAATGATTTACATAATATGGAATACTATAAAATTTATATATAATTATCAAACGAAGAAAAAAAAGACAAATCAAATAGAAATTCGTTGGAATAAAGATGGAATCATCGATATTTCAGAAGAAAATAATTATATTGCAAGAACATGGGATGAAGTTAAATTTATTTTAAAAACAGAACAAGAAATACTAATCAATTGTCAAAATTCTCATACTTTCATTTTACCAAATCAAAAAGACATAAACAAAAAATTGGATCAAATTCTAAAAAAGTATGCTCCAAGTCTTGCTATAGTTGAAAAACAAAGACCACAAAAATTTCAAAAGCATCTTTGGAATTGGGGAATATATTTCTTAATATTTCTAATTACTTTCGGAATCAGCATATTTTGGGATTATTACAACACCTGTTTACTGGATCAAGAAATATATAAAATTAATAATAATAACTATCAAGTAGACGAAAAAATATATTCCTATGAAAAATTTGGTATTATTGAAAAAGCATTAAAAGAATATTTCCAAGAGTTTTACAATGCGAAAGAAATGTATGAACAAAACAAAGCTTCCACCATTTTTTTATCCATTACCATAGATAAATTAAAAAATTCCAAAGAAAAAATCCCTGAAATGGAGAATCAATTACCAAAACATGAACAACTTGCGACAGAGGCAATTAACAAATTAATTCAATTATTAGATGAAAATTCTTCTAAGGAAATCGTCGAGAAATATCAATTGGATAAATACTTCGAAAATATATTTAAAAAATATGCCTTTACAGAATATGATTACTATTACTTAGAAAGTTGGAAAAAAGAACTTGCCAAAAACGAAGAACAAATGAAACTTGTAAAAAGAGCAATTGAAATTTTAAAACAAGAAAATTGTTGGTATATCGAAAATGACAAATTATATATGTGTAATGATTACTTAGATGAATACAATACGATTTATTATGATAT
>CAOKLK010000136.1 GCA_948469295.1 uncultured Mycoplasmatota bacterium | reverse complement strand
ATCATGAAAAATTTTCATTTTACAAAGAGTTTTGGGATTTGATGTTTGTTGTATATGTCCTAGTACTATTTCAATTATTGACAGATTCTGAAATTAACACCAGTGGTGGGTTAAATTTAGTTCCCTTCACAGAAATGTTCCGATACAAAATGGGAAGTCCATTATTCTATTCCAATGTCGTAGGAAATATATTAATTTTCCTTCCTTTTGGTTATTTTGTATCAGGATATATCAAAGCAACCAAAATTAGCCACATTCTATTTATTAGTGCAATCAGCAGTTTAACAGTAGAATTAGTGCAATTACAAATTGGTCGAAGTTTTGACATCGATGATATCCTATTAAATGTCGTCGGGGCAATTAGTGGATTCTTATTATATATTGCGTTAAATGCAATCAAAAAGCATATGCCAAAAATTTTACAAAGTGATCTAATATACAATATTATTTGTATCATATTATGTATTATCTTTCTATTATATTTTTCAAAAATAATTGGATTAGGGTGGTTATAATGGACAATGTCATGATCAATGACACATATGGATATAATGATTATGAATATTTAAAAGAAGTTGTTAAAGAAACACTAGAACACGAAAATGCAACCGATGCCATATTATCAATAATATTCGTAGATGAAAAAGAAATACAACAAATAAATAGAGAATATCGAAACAAAGATTGTATTACAGATGTAATCAGTTTTGCTTTAGAAGACAATGCCTCATTTTTACCAGAAGAGGTACGTGTACTAGGAGATATTTATATATGCATTCCTAGAATGAAAGAACAAGCAAATGCTTATGGACATAGTGAAAAACGAGAACTATCATTTTTAACAGTACACGGGCTTTTGCATTTATTAGGATACGATCACGAACAAAAAGAAGAAGAGGAAGTTATGTTTAAATTACAAGATGAAATTTTAGATAAATTAAACATAACAAAGTAGTTTTGGAGGGTTTTATGAAAAGTGGTTTTGTTAGTCTAATTGGAAGACCAAATGTTGGAAAAAGTACATTAATAAATACAATAATTAACGAAAAAATAGCAATTACATCAAATAAAGTACAAACAACAAGAAATATTATCCAAGGAATATACAATGAACCAGGATATCAAATCGTTTTTATGGATACACCAGGAATTCATAAACCAGAAGGAAAATTGGGAAAGATTTTAAACAAAGAATCCTATTCCTTAACCAAAGATGTGGATGCAGTATTATTTGTAATTGATGCATCTGCCGGAATTGGTCCTGGAGACAAATTTATTATGGAATCTTTAAAAGGCAGTAAACTTCCTGTAATATTAGTTATGAATAAAATAGATTTAATCACAGATGAAAAACTAATTTTAATGATCGGTGAATACAAAGACTATTTTAATTTTGCAGATATCGTTCCAATTAGTGCCATGAAAAATGATAATGTAAATCGATTAATTGACGTCATCAAAAAATATTTAAAAGATGATGTCATGTATTTTGATGAAAATACCAAAACAAGTAATAGCATCTATTTCATGATTAGTGAATTAGTGAGAGAAAAACTTCTTCATGTTACAATCGAAGAAGTACCTCATAGTCTTACTTGTATTACCACCAGTTACGAAGAAGAAAAAGATCTTGTGAGAATTGGAGTTGATATCATTGTCGATCGAGATTCCATAAAAAAAATAGTCATTGGACGACATGGAGATCGTTTAAAAAAAGTTGGAACATTAGCAAGAAAAGAAATCGAAAGCATGCTAGAAAAAAAAGTATACTTAGAATTATATGTAAAAACGATAAAAAACTGGAGAGAGAAAGAAAGATAATTAAAAGAATTAGTTTTTCAAGATTTTGGAGCATAAATTTTCAAATTGTTGCATAAAATGTTATCAAGAACAACATAATAAAAATAGAAAGAGTGATAACAATGAATGCAAAAGAATTATGGAACTTATTTCGTGAAACAGGAAAAATAGAATACTATTTAGCATATAAAAAAGCAGAAAAGAAGTGAGAATATGATTACAAAAGTAGAAGGTTTTATCCTAAGTGAAGTAGAATATGGAGAAACTTCGAAAGTAATCAATGTCCTAACCAAAGAATATGGCCTTTTGGGGATCATGTGTAAAGGAGTCAAAAGCTTAAAAAGTAAATTAAGAGCTCTTACCATGAGATTTACCTATGGCTTTTTTTATATTTATAAAAAAGACAATAAACTATCTATATTAAAAGATGTAGATATAATAGATCCTCTAAAAAATATTCACCAAGATATTACCCTAATTAGTTATGTAAATTATATTACAGAATTAACTCATCAAGTTTTAAAAGAATGCAATGATCAAAAGATATATGATTTATTGATCGAAACCATCAAAAAAATAGAACAAAAACTAGATCCAATGGTATTAACAAATATCCTAGAATTAAAATATTTAGATTACCTAGGAGTAGGATTAAACTTAAATGGATGTGTTCATTGTGGAAATACCAACGATATCATTACCATTGATGGAGACATTGGAGGTTATCTATGCAAAAACTGTCTTACCAATGAAAAAGTTGTTTCTTTAAAAGCCGTGAAGATGTTAAGAATGTATTATTATGTTGATATCCAAAATATTCAAAAATTAGATATAAGTTCAGAAGTAACCAATGATATCAATCAATTTTTGACCAAATATTATGATCGATATACAGGGCTTTATTTAAAGAGTAAAAATTTTTTAGAAAAATTAAAAAATTTATAAAAAAACTTGCATTTTACAGATAGATTTTTTATACTAAAACTAGAAAAGCGATGACGGTGTGGAAAGCCATCAGCTATATAAATGAAAGTGATTCTTCCAAAAAAAAATAAATAGGGTGGAACCGCGGAAAATAATTTCCGTCCCTATATCATTTTTGGGAGTTTTTTCTTTTTAGAAAGGAAATGCTATGAAAATTTTTATTGGTTGTTCTTCTAGTGACGAAATAGATCCAACCTATTTTCCACAAATATAATTGGAGAAACTTTAAAAGAACATCATTTGATCATTGGAGGGACCAAAGTTGGACTAATAGGTAACGTAATTCAAAATACCGAAAATTATACCCAAATAATAGTAAAAGACTATCTAGAAGATCCAAAAAAAGATGATCACATAATCATTTGTGATACTTCATTTGAAAGAATGCAAACCATTTGGAATGAAAGCGATCTATTTCTATTCTTAGAAGGAGGTTTGGGTACCCTTGCAGAAATAATATCTTTTATAGAAGAAAATCGAAC
>CAOKLK010000135.1 GCA_948469295.1 uncultured Mycoplasmatota bacterium | reverse complement strand
GGAGTAATAAAAATCATACCTTTAAGACCTGGAACTGTTATTATTACTGTTACCATTGAAAATAATGGAGTAATAACAGAAAAGAAATATACATTACACATTAAAGGAGACGAAATAGAAAACCTACCTCCAACCAATCGACCAGGTAATAACAGCGGAAACAATAATAACCCAATTCCAAATCCATCACCAGAAAAAGACAAAAATAATTTTATAAAATCTTTAACGATGACTCCAGGAACCTTAAATTTTGATCCAAATACCACAGTATATTATGTTGGTGTTAGCAAAGATATTAAAAATGTAAGTTTCTATTGCATTTTGATTAGTGATATATCAAAAGTTTCTTATATGTTTTATAATCAACCAATATATTCATTAAATAATTTACCACTAAAAGCTGGTAATAATAAATTAATGATTAGTGTTATTGCCGAAGATGGAAGTTTAAGAATTTATGAAGTAAATATCAATCGTGAATCTGACAAAGATAATAGTTTAAAAAACATTATAATTGAAAATCATGAATTACGACCAACATTTCACAAAGATACATTGAATTATTCAGTGGTAGTAGAATCAGATATTGAAAAAATAACTGCCAATGCAATATTAAGTAATCCAAATGCAACAATTAAATATAAATGGAATAATGAAACAGTTTCCTCTTTAAAAGACTTAAATGTAAAACCAGGAACAAATGAATTGGAAATTGAAGTCATCGGAGAAGATGGAGTTTCTAGAACATACCATGTAACAGTTACTAAGAAATTAAGTAATGACAACACATTATCGGAACTAAAAGTAATTGGAGGAACATTAAATGAACCATTTTCAAAAGATCGCGAGAACTACACAGTAAATGTTCCATATAACACTGATAATATTGCGATGACATTAAAACCAACAGATCCACATAGTAGCATCTCATATCAATTAAATGGAAATAAAATCGATAATCTAACAAATATTCCATTAAAAGAAGGAGATAATACTTTAGAAATTACCATAACAGCAGAAAATGGAGAACAAAAAACATATACTGTAACAATTCATAGACCTACAAGAACAATAACTATTGAAAATATCAAATCAGAAATTGATTTTGAAGAAATACCATTCCCATTAGTTTATAATGTATATGATGATGGCATTTTAACAAGTGACTTTGATTATCATGATATCGAAGTGAAATTTTCAAATTACAAAGGAAATTACACGATAGAAAAAAATTACATTGTATTAGATCCAGATCCTTCAATGATAGGAAAAAGTACAGAAATTGAAGTCATCTATCAAAATAAAACAGTAAAAACAAATGTAAATTTCACGATGAAAAATTATGTAATCGAACCAGAAACAAATAATTATACCATCAATTTTGATCAAGGAGAAAGTTTTGCAAACATTAATTTAAATACAAATATGTTCTCATATGGTACAAAAGTTACTCCAATTAATGGTGGTATTCGAATTTCATCAAGCAAAGATGATAGAATTTATATTGATGTAACAACAAACTCTAATATAATAAGTTTATCAAGTAAAGATGAACCATCTAAAGTTTCTACAATAGCAATCAAAGCTACAGCAAATCAAAGTGGTACAGCTACATTAAATATTAGCGGAACAGCATTTGGAAAAGTAATTAACTCAACTCCAGTGAACGTTACTGTAATTAAAAAATATGAATTAACAATAGATGCCAATACAGGATTCTTCCAAAACCACAAAACAGATATCATCTCATTCAAACTTTCTAATACTGAAACAATTAATCTTGCAGATTATCAAGCATACAAAGAAGCAACTGGAAATTGTATGTATTATGAATTAGATCATTTCAATACCAAAAGAGATGGAACAGGAGAAAAATATCAAATAACAGATAGCATTACGAATTTAACACAAGATTTAACACTATATGCAATCTATAAACAAAAAGATCCATCTTATATCGAATTAATTGTTCCAGACCACTATTATGTATATGATAAAGATGATCGTGGAATTGAACTATTCCATAATGAAGCATATTTCCAAAAATATGGAAAAGACAAAATGATTTATCCTGGGGCAAAAGGTTCTTATGTTCAAACAATTATGAACAAAAACAATTCTCAAATAACGTTAACAGGAATTAATTTAGAAGAAGATACAATCTGTATCCCAAACAAAGGTTGTTTGAATATTGGATATGTTATTAAATATTCCCCAAATAATTCAAATAATACCAATTATTATTACGGAAGTAGCACAAAATATCAAATTTTAAATAAAGATCCAGAGACTACTATTGATAATACTCATACAAGTCGTTTCATCTCATTTGAACCAAATACAATTTCGATTCCAGATAATGGAGGAGCAGAAATTTCATTATTATGGGAATGGGTTGGAGAAGACGATGAGCTAGATACCAAAATTGGAGAAGAAGCTACAAATCTAAATAACAAATATACACTTACAGTTAGAATCGATTTTACTAGACTACATTCACACTGTACAATAAAATAAAAAAGAGGTGACTAATGAAAACAATTAAAAAGATTGGAGCAATAGTATTATTTAGTATCTTAACATTAATTATGCTATTTAATATTTATCAATATCTTTGTTTAAATGTTTTTCATCAAAAATTAGCAACCATAAATGGATACGCAATTTTAGAAGTCATCTCTGGTTCTATGGAACCAACAATTCATATTGGTGACTTAATAATTATTGACACCAAAGAAAAAAATATCGAAGAAAATGACATCATTACATTTTTAGATGTAAATGGATCATTTGTTACTCATCGTGTCATTTCATTAACGGAAGATGAAATGATTACCAAAGGAGATAACAACAACGCACAAGACCCAGTTACCAAAAAAGAAAATTTAGTAGGGAAATATTTATTTAAATTAACTGGAGTAGGAATCATTTTCTCCTCGTTAAAAAGTCCATTTGTTATGACCATGATATTAATCATAGGAATTCTAATCTGTGTATTATTAAGCACAGATAAAGAAGGGAATGTACTTTTAGATGAACAAGAAAGAGAATATCAAGAATTCTTAAAATATCAAAAAGAAAAAGACTTTAATAAAAAAAACCAACAAGAAGAAATTCCTCAAAAAAAGAAGCCATCAAAGAAAAAAATAACAAAAACAAAAAAATGAAAGGAAGGAAAGCAATGAACACACTTTTACATAGCAAACGATTTCAAAAAAATCTATTAAAATGGATTGCCATGTACATTGGCGTTATGGTCTTATTCGCAA
>CAOKLK010000134.1 GCA_948469295.1 uncultured Mycoplasmatota bacterium | reverse complement strand
GATTAACAAAATGTAACTGTCTTTTAATTTTTCTTCTGCTAATTTTTTCAAAAAATAAGGAGAAGGAATAATGGTTGAAATCATATAACCTTTTTTTAAAATCATTTCATCAAATTCTTTTTCTTGTTCTATTAATTCAATGCCAGTGCGACTTTTTACTTTTGAATATGCTGTACTTATAATTTTTCCTATTTCTTTATCATTTGCAGAAATCGTTGCGATATTTTGTAATTCTGCTCGAGTTGGTTTTCTACTATAACTAAAGATTTCTTCTATTATCATTTTTACACTTTGTTCTAATTCTCTTTTTAAAATCATCGGATTGATCCCATTTTTGATTTGTTCTATTCCTTGATCAAAGATTGTTTGTAATAAAACTAAGGTGGTAGTGGTTCCATCTCCTACTTGGTTATTGGTATTTATTGATGATTCTTTTGTTAATGTTAATATTGTTTGTAAAATTTCATCTTCACTTTCAATATTTTCCGCAATCGTAACTCCATCATTTGTAATAAATGGTTGAAATAGGGAATGATCAATAATAACATTTTTTCCTTTTGGGCCCAATGTTGTTTTAACTGTATTGCACATTAAATGTACAGCTTCTTGCATTTTTTCTATTAATTCTTCTCCAGATATTACTTTTTTCATAGTTCATCACTCATTTCTATCATATATTTCCAATATTTTTTTGGCATAAAATTCATTTGACATCTTCTATTTTCTCTTTCTTTAATCGCAACGGTATTGAAAAATTGCTTCCAAAGTTGTTCCATTTCATTCTCTTCTTTGGTATTTTTAAAATCATATAATGTTAATTCTTCTCCATTATAAATTTGAAATGTTTTTTTATTAAAAACACTGAATAGGTTTCTTTTATTATCTTTTATAATCCAGTATTCATTTGCTAATCTTTTTCGAAAATGGTTGGATATTAAAATTAATATATTGCTTTCTGGTTCTAATTCGGCATAGAGAAAATGATTGGTTGTTTCACGAAACCTCAGAAATCCAGTATATTTATGGGCTTCATGAGCAACGTATTTACTAATTTTTAGTAATTCATGAACACACTTTAAGTTTCGATGAAATATTACTTGATTTCCATATTTTTTAAAATTTAAAAAGAAATAGTATAAAATTAATTCTTTCTGTTCATGATTTGATAAATAAACATAATACATTTTAGAAAATAATATTTTATGCATAGCTTTTAGTAATTCTTTTATTGTATCATCATTTTTCGGAATTTCATAATATATTTTTTCTTCAAATAGATTGGGACTGTATTTTTCATTTTTTATATTTTGAGGTTTTATTTTGTGCTTATTCAAAAGTATGATTAATTTTATCAAAGATATGAAGTTATCTTCATAAATGTATATTTTTTCACTCATGATGAAATAAACTCAATTGATTATTGACTCGGTTTTCTGTAGGTTTTTCTTGCCCAATTAAATTTGCTTCGATAAAATTTTTTTGAAAAAGATACGGATCGATAAAATATTTTCCATTACAGGTTATAAAATATTGGGCTCTTTTTAATACTATTCCCATTTTTTTTAAATCTGCAAACTGAATTTTAAAATAAGATCTGGATTTGATTATTCTTTTGGCACTAGTGACTCCAATTCCTGGGATTTTTAATAAATCTTTATAAGAACAAGTATTTATTTCTTTAGGAAATTCTTTAATGTGTCTTAATGCCCAATCTGCTTTGGGATCTAGCAAAATATTAAAGTTAGGATGATTATGATCTAATAATTCTTCTACTTTGTATCCGTAAAAACGTAATAACCAATCTGCTTGATATAATCTATTTTCTCTTTTTAAGGGTGGAACTTCGATTGTTGGAAGTAATTTATCTTTATTTATGGGAATATAAGATGAGTAAAATACTCTCTTTAAGTCATATTTTTGATATAAACTAGAACTTTTGCTCATAATTTCATAATCGGTTTCTTTGGTTGCTCCTACTATCATTTGCGTACTTTGTCCAGCAGGAACAAATTTTTTAGAATGTTTTGCTTTGACATATTTCATGATCTCATCGACTTTTTTGTTTGCTTTATTTGGTGCAAGTAGTTTTAGCCCTTGTTCTGTTGGAAGCTCTACGTTAGCACTTAAACGATCTACCCACTTTCCTAACTCATGTAGTAATGATTCATTTGCTCCAGGAATGGCTTTGGCATGGATGTATCCTCCAAAATGATATTTATTTCGCAGTTTTTTTACAGTTTCTATTAATAATTCCATCGTATAGTTGGGATTTTTTATAATTCCAGAACTTAAGAACAATCCTTCAATGTAATTTCTCCGATAAAAATTCAAGGTAATATAGCATATTTCTTCGGGAGTAAATATGGCTCTTTCTATTTCATTACTTTTTCTATTTAAACAATATTTGCAATCAAATATACAATGATTTGTTAATAATATTTTTAATAATGAAATGCATCTTCCATCTTTTGAAAATGCATGACAAATGCCATGAACTGCTGTGCTTCCCATTTTGCCTTTCCAATTTTTGTCGCTACCACTCGAAGAACATGAAGCATCATATTTTGCACTATCTGCTAAGATTTTTAACTTTTTCATAATCTCCATAAACATCACCAAATTTATTATAAAAAAACGTATTTCATTTGTCAAACATTTGTTTGTTTTTCTTCTTGGTAATTTCTTACATTTTTCTGAATCATAAGTATAAATATCGTAGGAATGCTCAAAATAATTTTAGAGATGATTTTATGAAACAAAGTTTAAAACAGTATAATCAAAAAAGAGATTTTTTAAAGACTCAGGAACCTATTGGAAAATTGAGAAAAAAAGGTGCAAAACTTATTTTTGTAGTACAACATCATTTGGCACGAAAAGATCATTATGATTTTCGTTTGGAATGGAATGGAGTTTTACTAAGTTTTGCTGTTCCAAAGGGTCCTTCTTTTTCACATAAAGACAAGCGTTTGGCGATACACGTAGAAGATCATCCCTATGATTACCATAATTTTGAAGGAGTGATTCCAAAAGGAGAATACGGAGGGGGTCCAGTAATGGTATGGGATACTGGATATTATGAACCTTTCAGTGGTTTTACTACAGATATTTCTTCTCATCAACAAGCCCTTAAATTTTTTTTAAAGGGAACGAAATTATATGGAAAATGGATTTTGATTCCTTTTAAAGATCAACAATGGTTACTTGTGAAAGAACAAGATTCTTTTTTGGGATTTCGAAATATTTCTTTGCTAGATTATAGTGTTAAAACATTTCGTAAAATGGAAGATATTATC
>CAOKLK010000133.1 GCA_948469295.1 uncultured Mycoplasmatota bacterium | reverse complement strand
ATTTTTAAGCTCTGTTAAAATTCCCATAAAATCTTTACTATTAGTAATACTATCCGTTAAATAAGATACCACAATCAAATAAATTGTTAAAGTAAGATTTCCATGTGACAATAAATAAATCAAAACTAAAGTAATCAAATAAATAACCAATTTATAATAAGCAAAAAAATTATGTTCCAACAAAGAATTTGCCATATTCTTTCGATTTTGTTTTTTCATAAAATTTTCATTTTTCTTAGCAAACTCTCGTTCCATTTTTTTTGTCAAATCATAAGATGCAATCATATCCTTGGATAAAATAATTTCTGAAAAACATTCAAACTCTTCATCGACTGCTTCCTTTGTTTCTTTAGTAGCTTGACTAATTTTAGAATTAATATAATTTAATATAATATAATTTACAACAATAATAATGAAAATAATCAGAGCAATCGAAACAGAAACAGTACAAACATATCCTAAAGTTAAAATAGTAGCTAATAAATAACGGAACCGATCACATAATTGATTACTAAATTTTGCAGTTTCATAAGCATCACTATGAAAAATATTAATCAATTTCTCCCGAGAATGATCCAAAAAGTTTTTTTCTTTGCCATGAATAATTTTATAAAAGATTTTCATTTGCAACCGTTTATAAATATCTCCCACCAAATAATACATATTTTGATAATTTAAAAACCAAGAAAATTGACGCAAAAGAACAAAAATCAGTCCCAAAGTCAAACAAAAAAGAGCCATACGATAATTACCATCTGCCAAACTAGTTGTAACTTTAGCTACATACATAGATTCACAAACCAAACATACACTAATTACAATCACAGTAGCAAATTGAAAAAACCAGAAAGCCTTATTTGGTCTACACAAACGATACCACTCACGAAACATGTGTAAATTTTCTCTCATTACTACCACACTCTCTACTCTGTTACAAGTATAACACAAAAAGACAATAAGAAAAATATCTATTGCCTTTTAAAACTATATACTTAAATAATATGGTGAACTAGAACTTCCATTCCCATTTTCTATTTTGACATTTGTTTTTAAATAGATTGCTGGAAAAACATTTAATGCATTTGCAGCTTGTTCCTGAACAACTACACTATTAGACATTGCAAAAGAAAAATATCCAGCTTGGGAATGGGCAACTGGAGTCATGGCCCACCTTTCTATTTGCCCTTTATAAAGCCAATCATTCTCTCTACAATTACTTGTACTTCCAAAATAATTTAATAATGCTTTCAAACAAGTATCTCGGTTATTTGTACTTCCTCCACTTGTAGCATATCCATAATCACTTGGATATATCAATCCTACTTGTCCTACCCATGATGTAGTTCTGGTGATAGTGTCATTACAATAAGATCCACTACAAATTTTTCCAATATTGTTACTTCTTTCAAGACTATAAAAATTAATTGTATTTATTTTATCATAAATAGTATTTCCATTACTTCCTGTATTCCAAGTAACTTGATCAATCATACTTTTTGCTTCGCTTATAAGTCCCGTACCCGAAAAATTACAAGACGTGGTTGCATTAGATCTACCATTATAGCAAGTTCCACTTGTTCGGTTATAATACGCACCATCACCCCAGCCAGCATTTGCAGTCTTTTCACTTGTGTCCTAGGAATAGGAACCTATACTTTCATTTCGAACTAATTTGATTCGTTGACCTTCTGGTGTATTCACTAAACCAATCACCCGCCATACTTCATTATTGAAATTTACATAATTATTCGGATTATTTCCTGCAAAACGATACTCGGTTTGTTTTAAATTATTAATTGCAGTTGAATCACTTGTATAGGTTATGTTTGCATCACTATGACTTACTTCATACAATCCATTTCCACTTGTTACTACTGGGATTTTTTTAATAGTATCTGCAAGTTCTAGTAATGGTTCTAAATACCCTGTTATTATCTTTATTTTTCCATTATATTCAGAATTCATACTATCTTTATCCAGAGCTGTAACTTCACTATGCATCCATAATTTGATTTGAAATGTTTCGGCTGGTCTCTTAAAATTTCCTTTTCGTCTAAGTTTTGTTTTATCGCCCTTTATAATATATCCTTTGGAAATCCATCTATATATAGTACTAACACTTGGAATATTTTGCGGTTTTTCATTTTCATAATTGCATATTTGATCTGGGCTCCAATTTATTTCTATTTTTGATTCTATATAAGTTTTAATTTCAATATTTAATTCAACTTTTCTATGACATTTTATTCTTCTATTTTTATATTTTTTATTTGCAACAATAGGTGAATATCTTGTTACTAAATAATTAATAGATGTTTTATAACTGTTTCTTTTTAGTTCTCTAGAGATAGTAGAAGGACTTCTGTCAATTAATTTAGCCATTTCTCTTATAGATAAGTTCATTTCTTTAAATTTACTTATACAAGCACGTTCTTCTATGGTAAGATGATTATAGTTCATATATTTAATCCTTAATGTTTGTTTAGACACCAACATTATAACATGAGTAATTTTATGAACTTTTTTATTGTTTAAATTTTATGTGTTGCACTTAATATAATAAATTATCATTCTAAAAAAAGAAAAAAAGAGCTTAAGCTCTTCCAGAATATTTACCATCACTAGTAGATATAATAATCTTTTCTCCTTGATTAATAAACAAAGGAACTTTTACAACATATCCTGTTTCAATAGTTGCATCTTTCATAGCATTATTTGTTGTATTTCCTTTGACAGCTGGTTCCGTTTCAATAATCTCATATTCCACTTTTTCAGGTAATGAAATACCAAGCATTTCCCCTTCATATTGATCAATTTGAATTTCCATTCCTTCTTTTAAAAATTTTGCTTCATTTCCCATTTTAGATGCCGGAATTTCTAATTGCTCATAACTTTCTGTATTCATAAATACAAAATTTGCACCATCTGCATATAAAAATTGCATTGGCATTTTATCTACATGAGCTCTTTCAATTTTAATATTCGTATTATAAGTATTTTCTACAATACTTCCCGTTCTTAAATTTTTTAATTTAATCTTAATAAATGGACTTCCTTTTCCAGGTTTTACATGTTGAAATTCTTGAATCAAACAAAGATTACCATCTACAATAACAGTCATTCCGTTTTTAATATCATTAATATTAATAAGCATGAACAATCACTCTTTCTATTACTTTCCAAGTTTAACTTCTTTAAACACAGTTGCTTGCTTACAGTTTGGACAATATTTTTTTAATTCCAATTTATCTGGTGTATTGTCTTTATTCTTAGTAGTAGGACGAAGTTGACGACCACATCTACTACATTTTAAACCAACAAATT
>CAOKLK010000132.1 GCA_948469295.1 uncultured Mycoplasmatota bacterium | reverse complement strand
CAATATAGTATTTTATTATTATTTGGCGTCAGTCAAAAAGGAAAATCTAAAATAACCAATAGCTATCTGCTTTTCTTTTTAATCTGTATGATCCTATTAAATTTCAAAGCGTTTTATAATATATTAAACATTGTAAATAACATCTTACCAGCAAATATTTTTCGTCAAAATTTAAAAATGATTCCTTTGTTATGTATTATTTTAAGTATTACTTTTCTGGCAATAGCAACAATTGGGTATTTTCTAAAACAATGTAACAATTTAAGAAATCAAAAAGAAAAACTTCCAAGTTTTTGTAAGATGATATTTAGTGTTCTATTTCTTTCTACCATTTTCATTGGAATTGAAACAGTATCCTTTTATTGGAGAGAAAAATTAAAAAAAGAAGAAGCTCCAGAAATAATAATTACAGAAGAAATGGAATCTCGTATGACTCCAATAGAGTATTATGAAATAACCAAATATCAAGAATATGAAAAAGAATATCAAGAATTTTTAGATACCTATAACCCAACCATTTATAATGAAATCAAAAATGATGAATTCTATTTCTTTGGGATGGGAAATCGTCAAAAAATAATTTATCAAAATGGAATATTAAAAAATGTCAAAACCAACAAAATAATTCAAAAATGGGATGTCAAAAAAAGTCTAATCATTCCGAATTTATATACAGTATTAATCACAACAACCGATAATGAACAAATAAAAATAGAAGAAAATGAATCTGGTATCTGGATCAATGAACAACAAATTGAAAAAAGAAAAATGAATTTATATGATTTTTCCAAAGAAAAATTTTCAAATATCAAAAAAGTTCTCTATAGTGAAATTCTTTTTAATATCGAAAATGGGAAAATATATCCTAACATTTTAGTATATGAGAAACCTTGGTACCGAGATGCAGCCCTTGGAGCTATGGTATTAGAATATACAGATAATGTATCGTTAATAGAAGATTGGATATTAGAACTTACAGAGATTTATGACAAACAAAATAAAAATACAAAAGAAGTAGATAATTTAGGAGAACTATTATACTTAACTTCCATTACAAAGAAAAAAAATACAACTCTTCAAAATAAGATTCTAGAAGAAGCAAATAAAATTATGAAAGAACATAACACAAAATATTTAACTGGAATAACAGACTTTGAAAATCGAAACCACTATCAAAATGCATGGTATCAGTTTGGATTAAAAAAAATAAAGCAAAAAAATATAGATATTCCAAATTTAAAATTAGATAGCTATAGTGCAACAACATGGTGGAATCAAAGTTGTCCCAAAAAAGCAACCTTAACCCCAAATAAAAATTATCCTTATCTTGCTTGGGCCCAATATCATTGTTTAAAAAAAGGAATAATCTTTGCAAATAAAAATTTATATCCATTATCTTGGGAAGCTCATGCGATAAGTGCAAACTATCAAAACTTAGAAAACGTAGATGAAGATTTAAAAAATTTAAAAATATCTCCTACTCACACTTGGAGTGCATCTGAAATGTTATTATTTTTAATTAAAAATACTTAAAATCAAGTAAAAAAATCTATTAAAAAATCCCTTTTTTTCTCAAAACTTAAATTTACACCTCATATAATTCATGATATACTACCGATAAGAGGTGAAGATAAATATGGAGAACAAAAGGGGTTTTACTTTAGTAGAAGTATTAGTAGTGATCGCAATTATTGGAACACTCACATCATTTCTGTTACCGGAATTCTAAATAGAGAAAAAGAAAAATTGGCAAAACAAGAAGAAAAAAACTTAGCAAATGCAGCAGTAGCTTATATTCAAGAGAAAAAAATAAAACTAACAGAATGCAATGCTAATTTTGATCCAGAAAATCCAAGTAGCATCTATTCTTCATGTTTTAGAGAAATTCGTGTAAATGATATTAAAAATACAGGATTATTTACAGACGATCAAAACTATTGTGATCAAAATGCCAAAGTAGTAGTGTATAAAAAGAAAAATGCCGAATACAGTGATATACTAGCTTACGTAAAGGAAGGAACATGTAAATAATGGGATTATTTGATAAATTAAAAAACATCATAATAAAAAAAGAAGAAATCAAAGAAAAAGATGTAACAGAATTAAACGAAGTAGAAAAAATCGAAAAAAAAGAATTAGAAACTTATGAAAAAGGACTAGAAAAAACAAGAGAGGAATTTGTTTCAAAACTTAGTTTACTAGGACATAAATACACCAAAGTAAATGATTCCTATTTTGAAGAATTAGAAGATATCTTAATTATGGCAGACATTGGGGTCAATACGGTATTTAAATTTTTAGAACAATTAAAAAAAAGAGTAAAAGAAGAAAATATTACAGACTTTAACTACTTACAAGAAGTAATCGTCGATGAACTTTTTATAATTTATGTAAGTGGAGAATCTCTTTCTGATAAAATCAATTTACAAGAGGATGGACCTACAGTGATTTTGATGGTCGGAGTAAATGGAGTAGGGAAAACAACAACAATCGCCAAATTAGCAGCAAAATATAAAAAACAAGGAAAAAAAGTAATGATGATTGCAGCGGATACCTTTCGTGCTGGAGCAGTTCCTCAATTAGAAGAATGGGCAGAGAAAACAGAAAGTTTATTTTATGGAAGCGAAAATACCGATCCTTCGGGAGTAATATTTGATGGACTTCAAAAAGCCAAAGAAGAACAAGCAGATATCGTATTAATTGATACCGCTGGAAGACTTCAAAATAAAGTAAACCTAATGAAAGAACTAGAAAAAATGAACAAAGTAATTGGATGCATCATTCCCAATGCTCCTCATGAAACCCTTTTAGTAATCGATGCTACAACTGGACAAAATGGAATTATGCAAGCCAAATCCTTTCAAGAAATTACAAATATTACAGGAATCGTATTAACCAAATTAGATGGAACCGCCAAAGGAGGAATCGTTTTAGCAATCAAAGAAGAGGTAAATATACCAGTAAAATTTATTGGATTAGGAGAAAAAATGGATGATCTAGAAAACTTTGACATAGAATCATACATTTATGGATTATTTAAGGATATGATGACCTAATGGAAAAATTTGTATACTATACGAAACTATTTGATTGTTATAAAAAATTATTATCTCCACAAGAAGCATTAACATTTTCTTACTATTACGAAGAAGACTTATCGTTACAAGAAATTGCTGAATGTCGGGGAGTCAGTAAAAGTGCTATCGGAGCAACTATAAAAAATGTAGAACTAAAACTAGCAACTTATGAAAATGCTTTGCATCTAGAAGCACGAAAATCCAATTTATTACGGATTATTACCACAATAGAAGACGAAAACTTAAAATTAGAATTAGAAA
>CAOKLK010000131.1 GCA_948469295.1 uncultured Mycoplasmatota bacterium | reverse complement strand
TAGCTAGTGCTAGCGGGACTGCGTACATTGTATCTAATAATAAATGGTATGGAAATTACATTGTTCTTAAACACCATTTTTCTAATTCTGTTTATTACACCGTTTATATGCATTTATTAGATGATAGTTTCCAAGTCAAGGAAAACGAAATAGTAGAACAAGGACAAACTATTGGATTGGTTGGGAGTTCAGGAGATTCAACTGGTTACCATCTTCATTTTTCTATACTGAAGGACAAGTATATATTTGATGCTGAGCATCTAGTTGATCCAAGTTTTGTTTTAGAAAACCATGTACAAGATTAAGTACATGATTAATATTTTTGTTCTTACATATGTTAGAATAATTGTTACCACATATGTGATATTTTGACATTTTTATTTCCAAAAAACATAATATCTTGTTAAAACAAATGTCATCTAATATAAATGATGTCTGACATAGCAGTATTAAAAAAAAGCTGATTTTATGGGATAAGTCGCTACTGGCGACTTGATTGTCATCCCCTTTATCCTGTTAAAAAGACGCATTAAAAAATGTACATAATTATTATTAAAGGAGGAATTTTATATTAATGATAAAAAAATAATAATTAAAGGAAGTATTGACTCTGTTTTGGATGAAGCCTTTAAAAAAATTTTAGAGAAGTTAAATTTGACTCAACAGGATTTTATAGAAACTCATGTAAAAAATTTTGTTTTAGATAATATTAATTTAATTTTAGGTGATAGAAAATAATTAAAGAAGAACGTATAACGATTCGATTGTCTAAAGAAGATAAAGCTGATCTTATCAATCAAGCTACAAAAGCAAATATGAATCTTTCAGAGTACATCATGCAATCAATACAAGAAAAAATGAGCATCGAGAAATTAAGTGAAAGTCAATCTCAATTTTTAAAATTATTTGAAATAGCTTTTCACGAATCTTATGATAATCTACATAAACAAATCATGCTTATATTAAACCGTAACAATTTTAATAGTGAATGTCTTTTACTTCAACAAGACATTTTTATGAAGTATGTAAAAGTACCACAAAAAAGAGAAGATTTGATTATGCCTAAATTTATTAATCATCCAATCACTGATATGGCAAAAGAAATGGTTTTAAAAGATATACGTAAACTTTCTAAAAATAAACATGAGGCAATTATAGATGAGTAGCATTATACTAACTGCACGATATCGTATAGTAAAAAATCTGAAAGTCGAAGTAAGTAAATGGTTAAATTATGTTGATGATAAAGATAAGGCTGATCCATGCACTCTTAACAAAGAAAATTCATTGATAGATGAAATAGGAGAATTTGATGATTGTACAATTTGGAATTATGAAGGAGATGTATCCAAAGAAGATGTTAAAAATAGCTTAGATAATAATTATTCTAAACGAATATGGGATATGGTTTTATCTTTTGATCCTGAATACGTTAATCATTATGGATTGTATCGTAAGAAAGATTTCTACGATTTAACTAAAAATGTCATTCCAAAATTTCTTTCAAATGCTGGATATGACTTGAATAATGTTGAATGGTTTTGTGGACTTCATGTTAACACACTACATCCTCATATTCATATTATGTTTTATGAAAATCAAAAGAAAATTTCGCATTCCAAACTCCCTAAGCATAGTTTGTATGAATTTAAAAGCTATGTACATAATTATTTAAGTACTAATACATTATTTTATCAGCAAAAAGAAATCTTACTTAAAGATATTCGAGATATTAATAAAAATAATAATTATTCTCAAGTAATTAAAAATAATTTATTTAGTACTAGCTTTCGAAAAGAATTAAATCATATGTTACTTGATTTATATTCAAAATTACCAACAACAGGAAGATTGCAATATAATTCAAAAAATATGATTCCATTTAAGAAAGATTTGGACAATATTATCACATATATTCTTGCATCTAATGATATAAAATATAAATTTGATTCATATCAAAGATTAATTATTCAACATCAAAAAGAACTTTGTGACATATATGGAAACTCTGTGAAAAACCAGAATTCCATGTATGTTGAAAATCAATTAAATAAATTATATTCTAAAATTGGAAATGAGATTTTGCATAATTTTAAAACTTATCAATCTCAAGATGTCCTTAATAAAGAATATGATTTTATTTCACATAATCTAATGGATATGAAACTACGAAGTTTGAACTATAAAAATAAAAATAACATTTTATCTCTTGCAAAAGGGTTATATTCATTATGCAAATTATGTGACTTAAATGAATTTCAAATTAAAATTATATTTAAAAATTGGGTACATAGATCTCATTATAATTTCGATATTCAGTCTTTTTTAAACTCCATGATTTTTTATAATGTTCAAGAAATGAACTTAAATGAATATCATGACTTAATGAAAAAATTAGGTTATTCTTATGAAAGACTTTATAAATTAAAAAACAAAAATTTTTATAAAGAAATTCATTATAAAAAAATAGTACATAGTGCTCTTATGTCTCTTGATCATGAGTTAAGCGAAGAGGAAAAGAAAATTATTAATCAATTGAATTATGAATTGGAGGGATTTTAATAACTTTAATTGATATTTCTATTTTCGAAGATGGATTAATTACTAATGATTTTTTACTATCAGAATCAGTAATGGATGCACATTATAAAACTATTTCATATATTAAATCTTATATAAAAGACAATTATGATATTTCTGTTTCTAAAGAGGATATTCTTTCTTCTTTAGAAATGAACTATATTTTTTCGTTACATAATTTTATGTTAGATCATTTCAATATATCTACAAAAGAAGAAATAAAAATTCAAGATTATTATATCGATAAAGAGTATGATAATCTATTGAAAATTCATAATGAAGGAGAAATTGAACTTTTCACATTTGATAAAAAAGATTCAACATTTTATAATAGTATTGTTGAGAAAACAATTAATAATTATTATTCCAATCAAAAAGAAGATACTTTTACAAAAACGAATTTTAACATCTTAGAAGAAAAAAGTTTTTTTAATGATGATTTGATGATAAATTTATATCAATTTGAAGACATTAGTTAAAAAGACTTGCTTTATTCTATATTTTCTTATAATCAACTTCTATATGGTAGAAAGATATCATTATGAAATTTGAAAAATTTAATCGTTATCTAATTATTCTTTGTTTAGTTATTATATTTTCTGCTAATATATGTTATAATCTAGTACACATAATAAAGAATGAACTTAAATTATCGTGGACTCTTAATCCATTTTCATTCATATTAGCATTGCAAGATAGTCACTTACTTTTTGGAACTGTTTTATTATCTTGTTTGTTTATGCTGACAATTATAAAATTAGATTAAACAATATCACTCCTTACAAAATAAATGAGTA
>CAOKLK010000130.1 GCA_948469295.1 uncultured Mycoplasmatota bacterium | reverse complement strand
CAAGTCTTACCTCGGACATTCCTCTTTTATATAATTTTTCATAAAGTTCATTTGGTTTTATATCTTCTTTTTTTATTAAGTCTAGAACTATTTTATAAGTTTCTGGTTTGTTAGCTCCAAATAAAAATCTATTGGTATCAGCAATAATCCCCATAAATATATTTTCTGCTGCATGTTTTGGCATTTTAAGATTACACTTATAACACCATTTTGCAACTAATTCAGAAGCACTAGATGCATCTATATCAACTATTTCTACATCTGAAAACTTATCAATTTCTGGGTGATGGTCAATTTTAATAACATCCTTAAATTTGTAAAAATCAACACCATCTAGTCTTTTAATATCAGGAATATCAAGTGCTATTAAAAGTGCATTTTCACACATTTCATCAGTTATTTTATCATGTGCCCCGAAAAATTTAAATTTAGAAATAGAGGCTCCTGCAACATAAACTTTTTTATTAGGGAAATTACTTAAGATTATTTCTTTCATAGCAAAAGTAGAGCCTAGTGCATCAGGATCTCCTCCAATGTGTCTTGCAATTACAATATTTTCATACTTTTTTATTAAATCTAAAATTTTTTCTTCCATTATATATCCTTACTATATTAATTCCAAAGTATCTCTTGCAATCATTAGTTCTTCGTCAGTTGGGATAATCCAGCACTCTGTCTTTGAATCCTTAGTACTAATTAAACGTTCTTCAACTCTAACATCATTGGCTTCTTCATCTAAAGTAATACCTAAAGATCCTAATCTATTAATTACTTCACGTCTTGTATTAATTGAATTTTCTCCAACTCCAGCCGTAAAGACAATAGCATCACAGCCATTCATTTCAACATAATATTTTGCAATATAATCAACGATTCTCTTAACATATATTTTGTGTGCTAAAATACAGTTTTCATCACCATTATTAATTCCTTCAGTAATATCTCTTATATCATTTGATTTACCAGTTAACGAAAGTAAACCACTTTCTTTATTAAGAACGTTATCAATTTCTTTAGGACTCATCCCAGTTTTTTCCATAATGTATGGAATGATACTTGCATCAATATCTCCACAACGAGTTCCCATTATTAATCCCGCATTAGGAGTAAGCCCCATACTTGTATTAATACATTTTCCATTTACAACAGCGCTAAGAGAAGCTCCATTACCAATATGACATGTAATTAATTTCGTATCATTTCTTCTCAAAATTTCATTCATTCTTTCAGTAACAAACTTATGAGAAGTACCATGCATTCCGTATCTTCTTACTTTATATTCATCATACCAAGACATTGGTATTGCATATAAATAGTTTTCTTTAGGCATTGTTTGATGGAATGCAGTATCAAATACAGCAGTTTGTACAGCATTTGGGAAAACTTCAAAAGCTGCCTTAATACCAGTTACTGCAGCTGGATTATGAAGTGGTGCAAGAGAAGAAAATTCTTCTATTTTTGATAGGACTTCATCATCAATTACAACTGTCTTATCAAAATAATCTCCACCTTGAACTACACGATGCCCAATACCCTTTATTTCATCTAACGAATCAGCTACATTGTTAGTCTTTAATTCCTCAACCAATGCTTCAAATGCTTGAGCATGATTTTTAAGTTCTACCTCTTTTTTTACTTTTTCACCATTTACTTTAATAGTATAAAAACTGTCTTTCGAACCTATTTTTTCCATAAGACCAGATATTAGTACTTTTTCTTCTGGCATTTCGTATAACTGGAACTTAAGTGAAGAAGATCCAGCATTAACAGATAATATTTTCAAATTAATCACTCTCCTGTTAATAATTATACAACAAAATGAATATATTTTAAACAAAAAAGGTAGCGAAAATTAGCTACCTTTATAAATCTATATTTATTTTAATTACTTTTGAACGTTGTAAGATCCACCTAATTGTGATTGACCCATTTTAACTAAACGTTTTGTGATTTCACCACCAACTGAACCATTAGCTCTTGCAGTAGCATCAGCACCTAAGTTAACACCAAATTCGTTAGCGATTTCGTATTTCATTTGTTCTATAGCTTGTTTAGCAGCTGGAGCAACTAATTTTTTGTTTGTCATGTGTTTTCACCTCCTGTACACTAATAGAATGTGAAAATTTTTGTTAATTTTTTAATTTTTAAATAACAAAAAAAGATATGCATATTACATATCTTTAGTTTATCCATTATATAATTAATTATTAAGCTACTCTATTCATTCCATTTCCACCAAATTGTTCGTCTCCATAATTAGGAAATTGAACCATTTTTGATTCTTGCTGTGGAACTACTTGTTCAACACTTGTTGGAACATTATTATATTGCATTAAATTACTTGCTCCAAAAACATCTAATATTCTTGATTGAACATTTGTAATAGAATTTTGCATATTAGCTTTTTCAGTTTCTAAAATTTTGTTTCTAGCTTGTAAATCAGCAACTTCTCTTCTTAAATCATTATTTATATTTTCTAAGTCAATATTTTTATTTTTTAAATCTTTATTTTCGGTAGCTAGTTCAATTGCTTCATTTTTAATCATATCAATAGCAGCTTTTACTCCGTCAGGCACTTCTATTTTAGAAGACTCTTGTCCAATTGACCCAAAACTATTTTGGGCGTTAAATGATGAATATGAATCATTTTGCCATGATGGAGTATCAAGGGTTCCTCCAAACAATTGTGGACCATATGTTTGTGCATTTTCTTCTTCATTTGGATTTTGAGTATTTAAATTATAATCTGTAGTAGGAATTTCAAATGTATTCGTTTCTTCTACAACTGGAATTTGAGGAACAATATCACTATTTTCAGATGCTACACCACTTACGATTGGAATTTCAATTTTTGGTGTTGTTATTATTGAGCCATCAATACCAGCAAAAGGATCTTCTTTTGTTTCTTCTTCAACAGTTGGTACTTCTACAGCAGCTGCAACTTCTGCTTCGCTAGATTTTGCTTTAACTTCTTCTGATGGAACTTCCTCAGTTGAAATTTCTTTTGTTTCTTCCTTTACTTCTGCTTTTTCAGCTACTGAAACATTATTTAAAACAGTTATATCATCTAATTCAATATTTTTTCCATCTTTTATATCTTGTTTTTTCTCAGCCATGACAAAAACCTCCTACTTACTAATCTTCCTTGTTATTTAAAACTTGTTGCCCATCTTTTGCAATTTTTCTCATTGCATCTTTAACCTTAGTCCACTCATCATTATCAGTTATATTTTCTAACGAATAAACACCATCTTTATCATTTAGTATGGCAACATATAACTTAATCATGTCGTTTTCATCTACTTCATTAAAAGTATATACTATATAAGTTTTTTAATTATCTTTTAATTTGAACAATGATAAACGTTCTGCATCTTTCTTGGTACCGCT
>CAOKLK010000129.1 GCA_948469295.1 uncultured Mycoplasmatota bacterium | reverse complement strand
TTAAAAGTCATATTTTTCATTTTATAATAATCGATATAAAGATCGTTATATACTTTTCCAGAAACTTCATGCGTTTTAATTTTTATTAAATCTTCCAAAGATTTTAACGTTTGAACTACATCTGACAAAACATTTAATTTAAAAGCAGGAACTGCAACTTTATAAAGTTTCTGTTGATAAGAAAAATGATACATTTTTGGGAGTCCCCGAGTTTTTTCTAAACTATGAATATAATTTAAACAATTTTCAGCCCCCTTTTGCATTTCTTCTAAAGTTAAATGAGAAAGTTTTTCGCATTGCTCTTCATTCGGAACAATATCAAGTAAAATAGGATTATCAATGATGCTTTGTTCTTTTTCTAAAGATTTCATATCTTCCAAGATCAACAAATCAACATCTTTTACCATATTTGTTAACTTTTGATAAGAACTTTCATATTCTTTTAAAATATATTTCTTTCTTCCTACAGCATTTGGAATGACAGAAAAACGTTCTTGAAAATCAGACGAACTTCGTTGTAACCGCTTAAAATCCAAAAAGACCTTTTTAGATGCATTTTCATAAATATATAATTGTCGTTTCAATTCATCTCGTAAAGTAATATTCTTAATATAATTATTTTTAAGAATTAAAACATTCGCTTGATAACTCGAAATAGATTCATCTTGAGAAAGATAATGTTCCATTTCACTAGCAATCAAATTAATATAGTCTATGGCTTCCTTTATTTCAGATTCAACTCGTTTTTGATCCGTTTCATCCAAAATACCTTTCTTTTCTTTCACAAATAAATTGATTTGATTTTGCAAATCTGCCAACAATTTTTCTAATTCTTCTAAATTATTTCCATATTTTTGCCCAATAACATTCGCACGATAATCAGAAATATCCTTTTTAACTATATTAATAAAATATTGTTCTTGTTGCTTTCTATTCATCATTTCAGATTGATCCATAGTCTACCACTCCTAGTATAATAAACTTATCATAAATTTTAAAAAATAACAACAATAAAATCTTTTAAAAATTCTTATTTATAATATCTGCAAGTTCTTTTCCTTTATTCGTAAAAGAATGATCACAGTTTTCAAGAATTTCAATATCACAATGACGAATATTATTTTTTAAATAATTCACTACATTAGAAACAGATGTAGTTAAAACACATACATCTTGCGATCCAAATACTACCAAAATTGGTACAGAAATTTGCTTTAATAAATCACTGATACCATTCTCTCCATCATTATATCGTATAAAATCATTTTCTCCATTAGGTAAAAAATCATAATAAAATGTTCCAGCAGATATTTTTCCATTTGCCATCATAGAAAAATTAAGAAGTTCCCGTTCTTTTCCGTTTTTTACAAACTTCCTAGATTCATTTTTTAAAAACGTATATTCTTTCTCATCCAAAAAATGTTGATATAAAAAAGGTACATCACAAGGAGCAAGTAAGACAATTTTTTGAATCATTTGATTGTTTGCATGATTAAAATAATATAATACTTTATTACATCCATAACTATGACCTTCCAAAACAATATGTTGGTACCCTTTTTTTTGTACCCAACCTACTACTCCTTCTATATCTAATAAACTATCTTGAAACCGTTCAAAACATCCCCCAATAATAGCATAACCCTCTCCTTGGATCAACTCAGCAACCAAATCTCTTCCTCGATTATTAAAAGCCAAAAAGGCATATCCTTTTTGAACATAGATTTTGGCTAAATCATCAATAAAATGATTTTCATAAAAATTACTATCCAATCCATGAACATGAATAACAATTTTATCGGATCCATTTTTAGGACAATACAAAATTCCAGGCAATTCTACTTCATCAACAGAAAACATTCTTACAAATTCTTGATTCATTTAATCCTCCCTATTCTGATACTACTAAAATAGTATCGCTCAAAAACAGAACTATTTCAACAAAATATTTTAATAATGATTCACTTCTTAATACTTCTATTGGATTTTTTACTTGCCATCTTAAACTAATAATTGGTTAGATTTTTTACAGTTCTCACTTAAACGCTAAAAAAAATAAGATATAAATATTAAATTATTTACATCTTAAAGTATACTTGTAATGTATATTAATGATTTCTAAATATTACATCCAAAATGATAATAAAAAATAAAAGAACTTCTGAATATGAAACGTAAAATATTTTATATTTCTCTTTTAAAGATTAACAAGATATTGTTAATATATTGCTATTTTACAAATAAAATTTAAATTAGTTAAACCAAGCCAAGCCTTATTATTCATACAATTAATACAAAGCTAAATACATAATTATTTGAACTTACATTTATTTATTTCATTAACAATATCATAACTTATTTTAAGTCCTTCTTTCTCTATAAATCTTCTCAACAAATCGTAATTTATCTGTTAGATAATTATATTAAATTCTCAAGTTACCATATTCTTTTCTCAAAAATGAAAATACTCCTATGACTACTGCTAATTTTCCTTTCAATCAATATCAACTCTTTCAATGGTATTAATGTATTTTACATTAAACAAAGCATCATAAAAACGCTCTTTCTTTTTTAATAAAATGAAACCATTTATTATATAAAAAATTATTAAAAATATAGTTGCCCCACAATATAGCCAAAAACTTATTTCAATTGTTAAATGGAATCTTCTTGTGATAAATAGTATTAAATATAAGAATATAAAAATAACACCATAATAATATACAAATAAAAATAAGATTCTAAAAATTATATTAATTAATCTATGCTTTTCAAATACTAACCTTACATTTAGAAATTTACTTCCTATTGTGTATCCATTTTTTATATAAGGTAGAATAATGTAGTAAGTAATAAATACTATAAAAATCAAATATTTTATTCTTAAAAATATGCTAATGAATATAAATAGAATTACAAACAAGAAGCTATCTAAATAAAATATAATAATTCTTCTAAATCCAGATACAACAATACTATCTCGGAACGATTCAACATCTATTTCGTCTCTTGTTGGCAAAAAGTTATCTACCATTCCCATAAAGGCGTAACCAATCATTCCACCAAGTGTATTTATAATTAGATCATCTACATCAAATACTCTATAAGCATAAGGATATATATGATATAATCCTGTAAGCTGTGTTATTTCAAAAAATGAGCTTAATAGAAAACTTAAAATAATTGTTTTCTTTAAATTACATTTGAAGTAATACCTCATATACATTCCAAAAGGAACAGTCATAAATAGATTGAATATTACTGTATAAAAACATGGTTCAAAAAGTGCTTTTAAATAAGTGCTTGGATCATTTAATACAAATGATGTTTCTCTTATAAAATCACTTATAAATCCTAATGGAATGAGTCTTATCATGCCTTCTTTTTGTACTACATCACTTTTGTTAGGAAGTGGCAAGATAACTAAA
>CAOKLK010000128.1 GCA_948469295.1 uncultured Mycoplasmatota bacterium | reverse complement strand
GAATCGTTATCACAGGACCTTTCGTAGACAATGGAGGAATAACCGCATTAATACGAGATCCATCCATAAGTCTAGAATCAATCATTGGATTTGCAGAATCTATAGTTCTCCCAAGGGGACCAATCATCCGTTGAATCGTTCTTACAATATGCTCTTCATTAATAAAAGAAACACTTTCATCTTTCATAATTTGTCCATCAATTTCAATATAAATATCCTCTGGACTATTTACCATAATTTCCGTAATATTCTTATCTTCTAACAATTCCGTTAAAGGACCATATCCATGAATCTCATTATCAATCAAATTATAAATATGAGCTCGTTCCAAATTAGATAAATCATACCCTTCAATAGCAAAATTAATCTCCTCATTAATAAATTGATTCAACTTCTTATCATCAGGAATTTCCTTATCAATCAAATTTTCAATAATTTTTGTCCGCAAAGTATCCAACAACTTCTTATCCGGAAAAACATCATAATCATTTACTGTTGGAATTTTTTGTTCCTTTCGTTCAATATGAAATGCTTCGACTAAACTACTCTTCACTTAATTCCACCTCGACTTCTTCCTTTGTCAAATTTGCACAAATGCTCATTAATACTGCATAATCCTTAGCAAACACATTAGCAACCTTCGATTGTAATGTAATAATCTTTCCATTCATAATATAATCATCAATATTCTTTAAATAAAAAGAACTAGACAAAGTATAATCAATATTTGCTTTAATAATATTTCTTAAATCAAAAAGAGAAAAATACTTTTTATAAGGATCCCGACTATTATTTAAAAGAATCTGATAATTCGTCTTTTCCAAATCCTTAAAAATACTCAACAAAGACTTCATATTTTTAGCATCCAATGGATCATTTAACATCAAAAACAAAATAGAATCTACCAAATCCAAAACAACTAAATTTGTAACATCCAAATTATGATTGGTATCAATTAACACAACATCATAATCATGAGTTGCTTTTTCAATCGCAATTTCGATATACTTTGGATCAATTTTACTAGCACTACGAGGATCTTTTGGACTAGGTAAAATATCAATATAATCATCATATTTCGTAACATAATGTTCAAATTTTTGATACCGATTATTATGATAATCGTCCATAAAATGATAAATACTATTCTCAAAAGGACGATTCAAAGCAACCGAAATTCCTCCACTAGACAAATCCAAATCCATAATGAGTACTTTTTTTTGAAGCGATTCAAAAACTCCAGCCAAATTAAGTGTTGTAATAGTTTTTCCAACACCACCTTTTGCTGAAAACAAACATAACGTTTTTCCTTTTTTTCTTATCATAATAACCCTCTTTATCTATCCTTTTACAATTTGTTTTTTCCCTTGATCAAAGCTCAACTGATAAGAGACTGATATGGAATAATTTTGAAATCCCAATAACTTTCCAAAAACACTAGAGATGACCGTCTGATTTTCAATTTGAAAAAAATCATCCGTTCCATTTACTTTTAAATTCGAAACATCGATTTGATTATTTCCAAAACCATTTTCCACCAATTCTAAAATATTAGCATCCATTCGATAATCATAATAATCCTGAAGCAATAACTCTGTTACTTGATTTAATTTTCGTTGTTCTAACTGAATCAAACCAATATCTACAATCAATGCCATAAGAATCAGAAAAACTGGAAAAATAATGATAAAAATAACAAGCGTCTGTCCTTTACGATTCATAACCAAGATTCCTTTCCAAAGTAACCGTCGAAGGAAGGAATTTAGAAAGACCAGGAGTAATAAAATAAAGATCTTTTGTTAACTGAATTTTGATCAAATTTTCATCTATGTGATAAAAAAATACAATATCCTTTTCCAGAAAAGAAGATTCAATTTCTTGCAAAGGTTGATCTTTTTGAATCATTGCCACAACTTCCCCAATTTCCGTTTCCAACTGATTTCGATGAAAAACAATCATACCGACATCAATCATAACCATGATCAAAAGAATCACAATAGGAAAAATAAGTAAAAATTCTACCAAAGCTTGCCCCCGATTATTCTTAAATTCTTTAAATTTCATGAGGAACCATCCAATTCTTTCATGACACACATACCCTCTCCAGGTTTTTCTCCTTCTTCATAATTCTGATTTAACACCTCACAAGTATTCTTTGTTATAGTATCTTTAAAATAACCACCAAAATAACTTACAAGACTTATCGTAATAAGAACGATCACTACTACAATAAGCAAATACTCCACCAAAGCTTGTCCTTTTTGATTCATAATTGACAACCTCCTTGGATTCTATAAATATTATAACATGTTTTCCAAAGAAAAAGAAAAAAAGAAACTAATTTTTATCTTTTTCAGTTTCTTTTATAATATAAATAGGACGATTCTTAGTTTCCAAATAAATCTTCGATAAATATTCCCCAATTACTCCTAAGAAAAATAATTGTACCCCACTTACAAAAATAATAATACAAGCAAGACTTGGCCAACCACTCACTGGATCTCCCCACAAAATAGTTTTAAAAATAATAAGTAAAATCATCAAAAAAGCAACAAAACAAAATAAAATTCCCACAAAAGAAGATAACACCAATGGTCTCGTAGAAAATCCGACAATACCATCAATTGCATATGAAAACAAATTTTTAAAACTCCACTTTGTTTTTCCTGCTACTCGGTTGGGAGCATCATAAGAAATCCATTTCACATCAAACCCTACAAAATTAAACAAACCTTTCGAATAACGATTATATTCTGTTAAAGATAATACTGCATCTACAACTTGTCGTTTCATCAAACGATAATCTCTTTCATTAGGTTCCATTGGAGTAGTACTAACAAATCCAATAATTTTATAATAACAAGCTGTAAAAAACTTACGAACAAAACCATAATTCTTATGATTATTACTTTTTAATCCTACTACATCTAAATTTTCTTTGATCAGAAGTTCATACATTTCCCAAAGTTTAGCTGGTGGATCCTGTAAATCAGCATCCATCAAGGTAACATAATCTCCAGTTGCATATTGAAGTCCTGCCAAAATAGCTGCTTCTTTCCCAAAATTTCTAGAAAAAGAAAGATAACGAACCCGTTGATCATTTTTGGCCAAATCTCTTAAAAGATCTAATGTTTTATCTTTACTTCCATCATTAACAAATAACAATTCAAAAGAAACAAAATCCATCTTCTCCATCACAAGACACATTTCTTTATAATAAAATGGAATCGATTCTTCTTCATTATAACAAGGAACAATAACCCTAATTTTCTCCAAAAGTAACCACTTCCTATGAAAGATTGTACCATAAAACTTAAAAATTGCCCACTTTTTTTAAAGAACAAAAAAAGAAGAAATTCTTCCTTAGTTTTTTATGCCAAAAGTATATATGGAGAGTCCATCGTTCCATTACCACTTTCTATTCTAACATTTGTTTTTAAAAAGACAGCTGGAACGACAT
>CAOKLK010000127.1 GCA_948469295.1 uncultured Mycoplasmatota bacterium | reverse complement strand
TTATTTTACGTTTTGATGAGAAGGAAAAGCTTACTTTTGGAAGTGTTAAAGTGAATGATATTAAGGGAGAAATTGATTTTTTAGATGTTACTTTTGATGCATCTATTCATGAGGAAGATGATTTAAATGATTTAAGACATGTTACTTTTCATATTGCATCGAATCAAACAATTTTGTTTCATGGAGCACGTAGTAGTGGAAAACGAACTATTTTCTATTTGTTAAATCGGTTTGTATCTTTGCAACAAGGGGATATTTATATTGATCAAGTAAAGATTCAAGATTTTTCAGAAAAAGTATATCGTTCTAATATTAATTATTTGACTACTAGACCATTTTTTTATCATGGTTCGATCTGGAGAAATTTAAAGCTTATTCATTCTTCGAAAGAAAAGATCGTAAGTACTTTAAAACAAGTTGGATTGTATGATTATATTTTGTCTTTACCAAAAGGACTTCAAACGGAAGCAAGTTCTCTGCCAAATCGTGAACAGTATTTGCTTAGTTTGGCTAGGTTACTTTTAACAGATAGCGAAATTTTGGTTTTATATGAGTTTCCTAATTATTTAAGTGGGAAAGATAAAAATTTTATTCAGTCTATTTTAATGCAATTGCATGGAAAGAAAACAATTTTAGTATTTTCTGCAAATGATGATATTCGAAATGTATGTGATTGTGTTTTTGAAATTGAGCGAGGAAGTGTAACACGAGATGAAGCGTGATCAAAAGTATTATGCCATTATTGTATGGATTCGAAAAATTATTAATGTTTATTTTGGACAATTTTTGGTTTTTTATTTTTTTACAGTTGCAAATTATAATTTGACTCCTATATCTTTTTATTATATTTTTGAATATGCATTTTTAGCTATTGGTTTTTTTGTCATTCGAAATGCAATAAAGAGTCATATTCGGATTCCCTATTATCGTCTTGGATTAGCGATTCAGGCTTTGTATTTATCCTCTATTATGATATTAAAAGAACATATTATTTATTTTGCACCAATTGTAGGAATGATTTATGGAATGGGAGAAGGATTTTTTTATTTTCCTAATAATATTATGTATTCTAATATTGTATCGAAAGAAAATCGAAAACATTTTGAAGGAATTATGAATGTTGTTTCAAATATTATTTCTATTGTTGTTCCTTTTATTATTGGCTATTTATTGACTTTTTTTGATTATGTAAATGTTGCTAAAATATTTTTTGTATTTATTGTTCTTGCATTTTTTTTGTCTTATTCTTTTTCGGATACGGCATATGAAGTGAAAAAATGTGAATCGAAGAAGTTTTTTCAAATCGTATTAAAGGATAAGAGATGGCGTTATTTTTTTGCTTTATTTTGTCTTTCTGGATTTACGTTTTCATCAGGAGCTTTATCTTTAGTAGTGACCGTTTATACTATTTTTGAGTATCAAACTACTTTAAATTTAGGAATTTTAACTTCTATTTTTGCATTATTAACTTGTGGGGTCAGTTATTATTTTGCAAATCATATGAAGGAACATAATTTTAAAAAATATGTAGTTGGTTGTTCTCTTTTATCGGGAATTAGTATTTTTCTCTTTGGATTTATGCCTTCTAAAATAACAATCATTTTATATAATTTTATGAATGCTATTTGTTTGCATCTTTTAAATTTGATTCTTAATGTTTTGACCAATCATGTTGCAAATCAAAAGGAAATAAAAAAGTTTGAAACAGAATATTTTCTGACTCGAGATTTATTGTTTGGATTCTCTCGAGTTACTAGTTATATATTTGTTTTAATTGTTACATTTTTCTTTCAATTACATGCTTTAAAGTATACTTTATTTTTATTTTCTTTTTGTATTTTTTTCTTTGGATTGGTAATGTATTATTTTATTAAGAATTATAATAATAATTAAAAAAGAATGTTTGGGTTATACTAAACATTCTTCTTTTAATTGGTATCCGACTTGGTTAATGGTTCCAGCTCCAATGGTGATGATGATATCATCTTTTTTTACGTTCTTTTTTAAATATTCAATGATTTGTTCGTAAGATTTTAGATAGATACAATTTGGATTTTGTTCTTGGATTTTTATTAATAGATCTTCTGATGAAATATTTAATGTGTCAGTTTCTCTGGCAGCATAGATGTCTGCTAAGATGATGTTATCAAATTTAGATAGTACTTCTGCAAATTCATTTAAATGATCTTTGGTTCTAGAGTAGGTATGTGGTTCAAAGATGGCCCATGTTTTTTGATGGGGAATGTCTTTACTACTTTGGTAAGTTGTTAAGATTTCTGTAGGATGATGGGCATAGTCATCAAAGATTGGAATATTTTTGTATTCTCCAATTTTTTCAAATCTTCGGTTAGCACCTGTAAAGTTCCGTAGTCCATTTTTGATAATTAAGCTATTGATTTTGTATAAGTCGCAAGTTGCAATGGTAGCAAGAGCATTTAAAATATTATGAAATCCTCTGACGTTTAATTGAAATGATTCATAGTATTTTTGATTTTTTAAGACATCAAATTTGGGATATCCATAGTTATCTATTTCAATATTAACTGCTTGGAAGTTAGTATCTTGATTTTTTATTCCATAAGAAATGATATTTGTTTTATTTTTTAAGATATCTTTGGTATTTTGATCGTCAAAGTTTGCGATAATATGACCATTTTCGGTTAATTGTTCTGTAAATTTTAAAAATGATTGTTTGATGTTGTCTAAATTTTTAAAATAATCTAGGTGATCCGTATCAATATTTAATATGATTTCGGTATGGGGAGAGAATTTTAGGAAGGAATCAACATATTCGCATGCTTCTAAAATGAAGTATTTACTGTTTCCAGTTCGGTTGTTTCCTTTGATTTGTTTTAGGTAAGCTCCCACTTCAATGGATGGATCAAGATTTGCTTCTAGAAAGCAACAAGCGATCATGGATGTAGTTGTGGTTTTTCCATGGGTTCCGCTAATACATATGCATTCTTGATAGCTTTTGGTGATTTCCCCTAAAAATTCACTTCGTTCCATCATTTTTTTGTTTTGTTCTACACTGTAAGCATATTCTATATCCGTAGTTGGAATTGCAGCGGTATAAACAATTAAATCAGCATTTTTTACTAAATCTAGGTTGTGACCTATTGTAATCGTGAGTCCCATTTCTTTTAAGTGTTTGATAAAATCATTTTCCTTTTGATCACTTCCTGTGATGGTAAAGCCAAAGTGGGTAAGATGTTCTGCCAGTCCACTCATACTGACTCCTCCAATTCCAATCATGTGAATAGTTTTATATTGTTTTAAATTTTCAAAAGTCATAAGTAATACCTCTTTTCGTCTTTTATTATAGCGTATGATAAGTTTTTCGAAAAGCTTTTCTTTTTTTAAAATTTGGAAAATTGTCTTATATTTTTTGTTTTTTTCGTTTTATGGTTTTTTAAATCTGGTGAAATATATGAAATTTCGTTAATATTTTTACTATAAAATGGAAGGAATATTGATTATGAAGTTAAA
>CAOKLK010000126.1 GCA_948469295.1 uncultured Mycoplasmatota bacterium | reverse complement strand
AAAATCTTTATAAAATAATAAACCATATTATTACTGAGAAAAAAAATTTAGTGATTTTAGCAGAAGATTTTGATGATAGAATAACAGAAGAAATACTAAATATAAAAGAAGAAACAAATTGTCAAATCTACTTATTAAAAAATCCTGAATATGGATTAAAATCATTTGATATCTTCCAAGATTTACAAGCAATATCAAATGCTACACTTATTAAAAAAATGGAACAAATCAGTTTTGAAAGTTTAGGAATAATAAAAAACATTACCATCAATGAAAAGAACGTAACATTTTTCTCAGAAAAAAATAATACAATAAAGAAACGAAAAAAAGAAATTTTAACTGGACTAAAAAAATCAGAAACAGATTTAGAAATTTCGTGGAATAAAACCAGATTAGATATGTTTCAAAATGGAAGAATAGAAATTTTGATTGGAGCACCAACGAAAACAGAAGCAAGAGAAAGAAAAATGCGTTTTGAAGATGCTTTATGGGCAATTGATATAGCAAACCATGGAATTCTTCCTGGTAGTGGAATAGTTTTATTAGAAATTAGTGAAAAAATGAATCAAACAAGTATTGGCAACACAATCTTAAAAAGTGCATTACAAAAACCTTTTTTTCAAATTTTAGAAAATGCGGGAATAAATGCAGAAATTATTTATCAGCAAGTAAAAAAAGACCATTTTAAAAAATTGTATAATTTAAGTACAGATCAATATGAAAATAAAGAACTTACAGGAGTATTAGATGCGACGTTAGTTGTAATAGAAGCATTAAAAAACGCAGTTTCCATCGCTAGTATGCTACCAAAATGATCTAGCAAAAGAAAATACACTAGAAGAGTTATAAAACTCTATTTAAAGTAAATTTATGTTTTTGATGTCATTTTTCAAAATAAAGGACTAATTTTATATATAAATAACAAATAATTTGATAATCCATCTATTTTGTTGAAAGAAACATCTTCTTACATAAAAAGTTTTTTCACAAAATCATTAACAACAAATAATTGGTGATTATAATACTAAAAAGTATATGTATGAATGGATATGAAATAAATTTTAATGTAAAATAAAAAAGAATACATATATTCTCTTCTAAAAATATTCTTTGATACCAAGCATGGTTTAAAATTAATATATATTTAAACGTTTTAATACGATTAAAACAAAAAAATGGGGCGAAATATGGGAATTGAACCCATGCATACCGGAGCCACAATCCGGCGTGTTAACCACTTCACCAATTTCGCCATGACAAAAATATGGTATCAAATATTACTTGAAAAAGCAAGTTTTTTTTCTTAGAATGAAAGGAATGGTGGAGCTTATGCAAAAGTTATTAATTAAAGAAATTAAAACAAATGATTATGTCTCCAAATCAAAATTACCAGTTTCTGATTTTGTAATTAATCCCTATGTAGGATGCCCTCATGGATGCAAATATTGTTATGCAAGTTTCATGAAAAGATTTACAAATCATGAAGAAGAGTGGGGGACATTTGTAGATGTAAAATATACGGATAAAAAAATTCAAACGAAAAAACTTCATGGAAAAACAATTTTTTTATCTTCTGTAACAGATTGTTATAATCCATTAGAAGAAAAATATAAACGAACGAGAGACATTTTACAAGAACTAATAAATGTAGATTGTCAAATTGATATTTCAACAAAATCAAAACTAATTTTAAGAGATATCGAAATACTAAAAAAATTAAAACATGTAAGGGTTGCAATTTCTATAAATACAACCGACGAAACCTTTAAAAATGATATGGATCAAGCCAGCAGTATAAAAGATCGATTGTACACATTGAAAGAATTACATCAAAATGGTATCTATACAATTTTATTTATGTCGCCAATTTTTCCGTTAATTACAGATTGGAAAAAAATTATTGAATTGTCAAAAGAATATGTAGATGAATACTGGTTTGAAAACTTAAATTTACGTGGATCATACAAAAAAGAAATACTAAATTACATCAATCAAAAATATCCAGATTATTACGAAACTTATTTGAATATTTTTCAGAAAAAAGAGAAAATCTTTTGGAGCAATCTAATAAAAGAAATAGAGTCTTTTTGTAAAGAAAACAAAATTACCTATCAAAATTTTTTTTATCACGAACAAATTGTAAAAAAATAAAGGAAAAAGCAAAATCACGTTGTATATAAATAATAGGAGGTGTTATGAAAAAACTAACGGATTTAGAATTATCCAAAATAAAAGGCGGATCCCTTCTAAAATTTTATACTGAAAGATTCACCTATATGTTTCGCTACATGAAAATTAACTATTTAGTTTATAAAAATTTTGAATAAAGAATAATGACCTCTATGTTATACTTAAAATAAGATAGAGGTAAGGTGACTGTATGAAAAAAGAATATAAGGATAAGACAAATAATAAATACTTAAAAATATTCTTTCATTCTTTTTTTATACTGCTATTAGTTGCAGGATTTTTAATAGACCCTCCAATTATGGCAAATAATTATGATAAAATTCTATTTAAATTAACAAACATATTACTATTATCATCTCTAATAATTCCTATTTTAATTCTAACTAGTAAAAAAATAAAACTCCATTTACCAATGTTTAAAAAAAGAAAATGGTGGAGTAGTCTTTTCGGAAGTTTTATTATTTTCTTATTATTAGGATTTAGTGGAAAACTATGTGATAGTTATCATACAGAATTTTATCAATCAAATTATGAAGAATACAAAGAAATAGAAAAAGTTGAAAATTTATCCAATAAAAATATAAATGAAATAGAAAAAGTATGGAATGACTTATCAGAAAATGAAGAAGAGAAACAACTTGTACCTAACGAAACCAATCATTTAAAAATTCATTATCTTGATGTTGGGCAAGGAGATTCTACTTTCATTGAACTTCCAAATTCTCAAATTATGCTAATTGATGTAGGAGAATCCAAAGAATCTTCCAAAATAACGAAATACATTCAAGAATTAGGATATCAAAAAATTGACTACTTAATAGGTACACATAGTGATGATGACCACATAGGTGGAATGATGGATATAGTAAATAATTTTGAAATAGAAAATTTATATATGCCATTAAAAGAAGCGAATAATCAAAGTTATATTGAACTTAGTAAAAATGCTAATATACAAAGAATCGAAATAAATGATATAATAAATATTGGAAGTGCTAATGCAATAATAAAATGGGTTGATAATATGGGAGAATATTCAGATAATAATTCATTAATTGTATTACAATTAAATTATAAAGATAAAAAGTATCTATTTACAGGAGATATAGAAACAAAAGTAGATAATGAGCTAATTAAGCAAAATGCATTAGAAGAAATAGACATCTTAAAAGTGGCTCATCATGGGTCAAATAGTAGTACAAGTGAAAAGTTTTTAAATGAAATAAAACCTAAATCTGTAATTATTTCTTCAGGAAGTACATATAGCAAATTCCCTAATATTGAATGTCTAAAAAGGATA
>CAOKLK010000125.1 GCA_948469295.1 uncultured Mycoplasmatota bacterium | reverse complement strand
AGTTACCTGACTGGTATCAAAACTGCTTAAATTTAAGCTAATTAAAGAATCACCAGAATCATCTTGAGCAGTTGAAAACATGTCTCGCATAGTTGTTACATTACTGGTATCAAAATTACTAACATCCAAATTAACTAAAGTTCTACATCTATCAAACATCCGACTCATATCAGTTACTTTACTTGTATCAAAACCGCTCAAATCTAGACTAGTTAAATTACTACAAGAGTAAAACATATAAGACATATTTATTACTTTACTTGTATCCAAAAAATGAAGATTTTCTATTTCTAATAAATATGTAAAATCAGAAAAGAAAAATGAACTATCAGGAATTGCTAGAACTCCACCAACACTTTGAATATATAAAATATATGGTTCTCCAATTTCTTCTCTTATTTGATTTCGATAATCATTAAGTTCATTATTAAATTCTTCCTCTGTATAACCTGCTTGTAAAACTCGATTTTTATATTCATCTATTGTCATTCCAAAATCATTTTCAAAAAATATATCAATTAATTCAGAAGATAATTCTTGTTTTACTAAATAACTCATAACACTTCCATCTTGATTCCCTGATACATCAAAATAATATTCGGCTTCTTTATGACTATTTAATTCATCCTCAAATACTACTTTTGTTATTTTGTCTTTATAATCCCAAAATGCTCCAGTAGTATTATTGTTTTCATCTAAATTAACAGTCATCAAAGTTCCTCTTTTATCTTCATAATAACTAGTAATTACACTGATCTTTCCTTTATAGGTAGCATTCATACTATCTTTATCCAGAGCTGTAACTTCACTATGCATCCATAATCTTAATGAAAAAACTTTTTCTTCTTTTGGCCCTAATTCTCCAACGAATAATTTGTAAGCAATTTCTGCACCCTCTATGGTTGTTTCTGTATTTAAATCACTTCCTAATTTCGTTGTAATCTTTGATACATTACTTTCAGTTAAATTTGCTTTCAAATATTCATCAGGTAATTTCTTTCCACTTGGGGTTAAGGTTTCTAAATTAATTTGATACTTTGCACTACTATCACATAAATTTTTTATTGTAAAAGTATAAGGTGTATTTTTTAATCCCTCACCATCACTACCTTCTAAAATAACCAAATATTCCAAAAATATTTACTTATTCTTTTATAACACTAACCATACCATATTTTTTCCATTATTAAAATAAAATTTTTGTTTATGAACACTCTTTTCTTAAATATACATAATTTTTTCAATGATTTTGTTATTATCCTACTTTATAGCTCTTTAAAAAGAAAAAGACCATTGACTATATCCATCAACGATCAAAAATAAAAAAATCACTTTTTCTGCTTTTTCTTAACAAAAATTCGTAACACCAAATAATTAAATAAAACTAAAATCAATATCGTACAGATTAAAATAACTTTTAATTTCAAAAAAGGAATTTCCTTTTCAGGAGAAATATCTAATCCAAAAGTATTTCCGTCATTCATAAATACCTCTTCCGAACTCTTCTTTTCTAAATAAAAAGTATAAGTTTGATGCCCGATTTCATTTTCATCTGCTAAAGAAATGGTCATAACATTTTGACGCCCCTCTACATATTCCTCTCCCAAAACCGAAACTTGAAGACCTTCTTTCGATAGATCATAAGTAAAATTCACACGATCTTCCTCTTCCTCCAAATAAATCGTATAAATATTATTCATGGGTTCAAAAGAAATAGACAAACTACCATTGATCACTTCAAAATTTTTTAAATACACTTCATCAGCAAATACTGCCAACGGAAAAAAAAGAAAAAGAAAAAAACTTAAGAAAAATTTAGATTTCATATCGTTCCTCCAAACTAAATAATTTTAATGAGTATTTCATTCATTACATATATTTTGTCCGGATTAATAAAAATATATCCATTTTTTTTCATAAGTTCTTTATTTTTTAATAATGGCAAGATAGGATAAGCATCCTCCAAAGCTACACCATAAGTTTCTTGAAATTCCCTAAGAGATATTCCTTGCATCTTGCGAAGACCTAACATCACTTCATGATCCATAATATCTTGTTTCGATAAAATATCTTTCGTATCATCATAATTTCCATTCATATATTTCAGTAAATTTTTTGTATTCGTATAACGAATGTTATCAATAAATCCAGAAGCTGATACTCCAAAACCATAATATTCTTGATTATTCCAATAATTCAAATTATGTTTAGACTCCATACCACGTAAAGCAAAATTACTTACTTCATAATGATGATATTTTCCTTTTAATTTTTTACAAAGATATTGATACATTTTCGCTTCCAATTCTTCATCAATTTCTTTCATTTGATTCACATGTAACAAAGTATGAGAAGATAAAATCAAACTATAAGTACTGATATGATCTGGTTTTAATTTAAAAAATAGTTTAAGATCCTTTTTAAGATCTTTTAACGTTTCATAAGGCATTCCATACATAAGATCAACATTAATATTTAAAAAATCCATTTCTCTTGCTAATTGAATCTTATCACTTGCCTCTCTAAAAGTATGATTTCTTCCCATTATATTTAATTTTTTTCTTTGAAACGATTGAATTCCAATCGATAATCGATTCACATTGTTTTCTTTTAATATAGATAACATTTCTTCATTAATATCATTTAAATTACACTCAAACGTAAATTCTATCGTATCATCAAAATAAAAGAGTTTTACAATTTCCATTAAATATTCAAGTTCTCTCAAAGATAAACAAGAAGGAGTTCCTCCCCCAATATAAATTGTTGAAATTTTCTCTCCCATATACCGATCCATAATTTCATCTCGCAAAGCATTGAAATAATCGTGAACCCATTTTTGATGATAAAATACCTTACAAAAATCACAATAACTACAAATACTCTTACAAAAAGGAATATGAATATATACTGCTTTCATTGACACCTCTATTTTCTAAACGCACTATTGTAAAATTTATCTTTTCCATATTCATGAAATAACCATAAACGTTGTTGAATTTCATCGTCTAAAATATACTTTTCATAATTGTACATATTAGAGCAATATATATCTATTTGCTTTCTAATGATAGGATAAGTGATTCCATATTTCAAGCAAAACAAAATAATATCAACATAATCTTCTTTTGATAATATCATATTATTGTGATTCTTTTTCTTCACCGCTTTAAATCTTTTATCAATAACTAAAAGTTGTTGAATCAATTTATTTTCTAAATTTTTATCATGACTTCTTCTAGCATAAATAATTTGAAATAACAATAGATTTGCTTGCTTTTTTTCGATATAAAATTTGCTCTTCCGATAAATCTGCTGTTTCATAACCCAAATATGGAATAGCAAAAGAATACAAAGGATGATTAATCATCGCATTGTATAAATCTTGTTCAGATATCATAGACATTTTTGACACTTCATAAAGTGGTATTCGATACGTTAACGCAATTTGGATATATAAATTTAACATAAACACCTCTAATTTTCTTCTGATAATACAGCTAAAAAAGCTTCTTGAGGAACTTCTACTGATCCAACC
>CAOKLK010000124.1 GCA_948469295.1 uncultured Mycoplasmatota bacterium | reverse complement strand
GTGGAAAAGACGTCTTATTTTTACATTCTTTGGCTTCAAATTCAATATATTTTCCTCGGTAAAGTCCATTATAATCTAACGTAGAAGGAGCTTTAAAATAAGCTTTATCAATTATTTTCCCTTTAGAAGAATAATGAACATCCAAAATACCAATAGGGGTGGGTTTCTTATAAATTAAAGCAATATTTTCTTGTTCATAATATTGATTAGATAAATTCAATAAATTTTCTAAATCCATACCACGATTTCCATACGAAATAATAGTATGGTTCTTCTTTTTTATATGATTTGGATATTGCACAAATACCACCTTAAAGCTATTATACTATAAAATATTTTATTTTTCTACTATTCAAAAAATAAAAAAATAGTGTTATTATCTTGCTTTTTAAAAAAAAATAATTATAATAACTTTCATTTGAAAGGAAGAATATTATGAAATATATAAAATCGGATTTGACAATCTCAATGATTACAGCAGGTATGATTTTAGGAATAAACAGCTACCTCAATAAAACTGATGAATATTATCCACCAGTAGACAAAATAGAACTTAATTCATATTATGATATCTATAGTATTCCAGCTACAATTAATTTAAAGTCACTAAAAAATTATAAAGAAGTTTTAACTTCCAATGGTTTTACAATTAATTACAATGGAGAAATAGTATATGATCTAACAATAGAAGGTAATACCTTATTTATAAGTAAAAAAACAGATAGTAATGAACAATTAAATAAATTAAATAGTTTCATTAACCAAATAATAAAAGCTCATAAAACGACATGTATCAGTTTTGAAAACATGACAGAAGAATTTGATTATAAAACATTAGATTTTTCTAACATAGAAGCCTTAAAATTTGCCGATAGTGTGATGGATCTATCGCAAACGGATCTTTCTAATATAAAAGGGTTATATATTGAAAATAGTCGTAGCGATCTTACAGAAGTAGACTTATCGAACCTTCAAAGATTATCATTATATCAATGTAAAAGTGACTTACAACTACCAACAATTTCTAATTTGAAAGAACTTTATGTAAATAATTGTGAAGATTTGGGAGATTTGTCACAACTTCATGGTACATTTGAAAATGTAAGCTTTAAAAATACACCACTACCAGCTTCTCCTCAATTTTTCATTCAAAATGATTTCAGTAAATCAAAAATAACCATCACCGAAGAAATAAATGAGAGTAGTAATTTGAAAGATTTATTAAAAACATTAGTAAATAATCAGATTTCTTTAGAAACAATAGAAATTACACAAAAAAATGCTGGAAATTATACAGGATTAACCAATGAAGAGTTTACTTTATTAAGCAATTTAGCAGTAGAATCGATTGAACTTGACATCGAAGGATTTCAAACACCAATCAATTTAGATCTTGAATTTCATGATAAAATCAAAAGATTTGAATTAAAGGCTCAAAAAGAAATTAAAACACGTGTTAGCTTCTTGGAAAGAATAACTTATGAAAATGCGGAATTTGGTAATATCAAAATAAAAAGTAATCAAAAAAGCTTAAATTTAGATTTTAATGGATTAGATATTACATCAAATACTCACTTTTCACTACCAGATCAAACTCACATCTCATTTCATTCTTTCAATTGTAGCGACACAAATCCTATCAAAGGTTTAAGAAATGCAGATTATATTTGGATGAAAGCAGATATAGGTCAAGGTCCATTTGCCTTTCATAATGGAGCGGCAGTTTATACAACTGATCCAAATTTTAGTGTATGTTATTGTAGTGAATATGAATATCCAATAACTCATGATGACAGTTTTAAAAATTTTGATTTATTTATGGAACATTTAGAAACCTCTCATCGTTTACTAAAGTTGCAAGAAAAATATTATAATTTAAAAGAAAAAAAATATTTAAATGGACCAAAAGATATAGATGGATATTCAACTAATTTTGGAACTTTGGTAACAATTCCAGAAGAAACAAAAGTTTATTCCAATATTAATTCATTAGATCAAAGAGAAAATGGTGTAGATTCTTACTATGGTTCTTCTATAGCCCGTTGTATTCATTCTTTTGTAATGTCTAATGGCAAAACACCGATAGAGGTATATTCAGTGGAAGATTACTATTTGTTTTTAGATATGGGTTATGAATTAATTGGATACAACTTAGTAAATTTTGTGGAAGAAACCCCTATTACAGAATTTTATTGTGAAGCAGATGATGTAAAAAGAGTATTTACCCCTTTTGATAAATATTAAAGATTGCAAAAATAATTTTGTGATTTTTCGTAGACTAACCCCAGATTATATCTGTGGGTTTTATTATGACTCAATTATTAACAATATTTATAAATATCTTTTCAAAATATCAGTTCTTTTAAATCTTCTTTCATAACACTCTGAAAACACCTTAAACTTGATTTATTAAAAAAAAGAACTATAATAAAACCAATTTAGAAAGAAGTGATTTTTTGTGAAAAACAAAGATTTCATGAAAGTTATTGTTTTATTAAGTAGTTTAGCCCTTTTAAAAAACGCATATACATCACATAAATTTTCTATATTATCTTCGAAAATAGATAAGCTAACAAACTATAATCATGAAATGTATTTAAATACGAATCCAGATAGAATAAAAATGAAATTATTATCTTCTATAAGAAAGATAAAAGAAATTCAAGAAACAGACAAGTATGAATTAACTTTAATTGGAATAGAAATATATAAAATAAGAATTATAGATAATACATTATACATCAGTAAAAAACATGAAGAAGAATATTCTTTAAGTGAAGATAATTATCAACTTTTAAATCAAATAATTTCTGTCCGTGGAATTACTCAAATTGAATTTTCAAATTTAGAAGAAAAATTTGATTTCTCCCAAATAGATTTTGCAAACATAAAACGAATAACACTTGATAATTGCCAAACTGATATAAGTAAACTCGATTTATCGAATACGAAAACATTAGAATTTAATCGTTGTTCTATGGATTTATCTGATCTAGATCTAACTCATATTGAAAACTTATCCATTACAGAATCGAGTGGAGATTTATCAAAAGTAGATTTATCAAATATCAAAATACTATTAATCAATAATTGCAATGGTGCATTGAATATATGTAATGAAAGCTTATCAAATGTTCAAGATTTAACACTCATAAATTGTAGTGATTTACAACATCCATCTTTGAGTAACCTAAAATCACTAAATGTTCAAGATTGTGATGATTCGATAGATTTTTCAAAGTTTTCTGGAGAGTTTGAAGAAATTGTATTGAAGAATGTTTCTCCATCAAAATTAAAAAAATTTTTCTTACAAGGAGATTTTAGTGGAACAAGAGTTACTTTTAATGAAGAATTAACAAAAGAAAGCAATTTAAAAGAATTACTAGAAATCTTAGAAAAAAATCAAATTTCATTAGAACAAATAAAAATTATTCAAAAAAATGCTGGGAATTATACAGGATTAACAGAAGAAGAATTTGTTTTATTAGGTAATTTGAATGTAAAATACATCAATCTTGATGTAGAAGGGTTTGAAAAG
>CAOKLK010000123.1 GCA_948469295.1 uncultured Mycoplasmatota bacterium | reverse complement strand
CATGCCCTCTACTACACCTGCAGCACATGTATATAAGGAGAAGCTAGTGATATGTAATCCCATTTTCTCGACTGCTAAAGGGAGTTGCTCAAATCCTTTATCAACTGTTAGTATATTCTTATTCATTTGATAAGCTGTTTCATAAATTGCTCGCATCATTCTCCTGGTTCTTCTTTCCGATATCTCGTATGCATTTTTTCTAACATAACAGATATAAGCATAAAAGTAACGATCGTCAACAAAGTCAGGACTTTCTTGATGGCATTCTTTACATAACAAAAAATAATTTGATGGTATATTTTCTCCATCTAACATTCTAGATTGAATATGCGCTTTTTGTAAATAGCGAACTTCAGGAAAATTCCAAATTCTCATACAGCTTTTAGTATTTATTAATCTATCATACTTTGGATTATCATATATTTTATGATTGAACATGCCACAAGCCCAACACTCAGGTTCGCCAGGGTCAGTGATCACTAGTTCAGCACCTTCTTCATAAAAATCAATTATTTTAAATTCTTTTGATATGTATTTGCCTATCCAATATTCTGCAATTTGTTTTCTTGAAGGTGAATGATTCTTATTATTCCCCATAAAAATCTCCTTTCATTAATCATAAAACAGGAAGGACTTGCATCTTTCCAAACGCTATGTTCTACATTTTTTCGTTAAGAATCATATTTTTAGAATTTCTCCAGTTGCTTTTTTCTTTCGATAACATTAGCAATTCTTAGTTTATTTATCAAACAATTGCTTGAGTTCTTTTTAAATATGTCTTTTACTTCCTATTCAAATCCGTTCAGTGCGTCAGAAACAGAACAGATTTCTATTAGTTATTCAAAGCTTTTCTTGTACTACCTGTTTTATATTCAATAATTCCTAAGGAAATACAGTCCAGATGAATAAAACGAATGATTTTTGTAACCATATGTGTTTCTTTGTAACAGAAAAATTCTAATACTTCAATATTTTTTTATTTAAAGCTTTATTAGAAAATTAATCAACTAATAACCTAACACCTATTATTCCATTATTAGTTAAATAAAAGAAACCTATATAGATGTTATTTAAATAAATCATCAATCGTTAACAGAATTGCACCATCTATTTCTGCTTGTCGTTTCACTGGTTCTGTATATCCTGATTTACTTACAAAATATAAATGTTTCTCTTTGATATTAGGAAATGCTTTCGTTGCATTTACAAGATCTGTATATTCTTCAAGAGGCATAGGACTTGATGTGAATTTACACTCCATAAAAATGGCCTTTTTACCACTTCGATCGATAGCCAAAACATCAACATCATCTTGTGCTTTGATACTTGGATTGTTACCCCACCATTTTCCTATAGAAAAAGGAATAAAAGGAAGTTTTCTTTTCTTTGCTTGATGAATTAAATATTCTTTACATACACCTTCAAATACATCTCCCATAAGATTTGAAATATCATTCATAATTTCTTCAGCAGCATCTTTTGCTCCTAACATTGCATAATATGCATTATTCGTAAATTCATATCGAAACCAAAATCTTAAGAAATTATCTTTTATTACATAAATTGATTTTTTAGATCTGCTATTTTCACCACTTGGAACTCTTTTCTCAATCAAACGTAATGTTTGAAGTGTTGTTAAATATTTAGAAACTTTTGTTTGATCCTCATGTATATAATCTGCAATTTCGATAATTCTGTTTCTTCCATTCGCAATCGCAGAAAGTATGGAATTATAGGTATTTGTTTCTCGTAATTCTGCCTTCAATAAATTTTCAGGTTCTTCATATAAATAAGAACCATTTCGAATAATTTTAGATGCTATATTTTCTTCAACAGATTTATTAGCATCAAAAGCTTCTAAATATCTTGGAACACCACCTAAAATCCCATAAGCAATTAACTTATCTTCGTTACTGTAGTTAGGGAAGAAATTACTACTTTCTAAATAATCAAATGAAGTTATTTCTAATGTTGCTGTTTGACGATCATGTAATGGACTTTTTCTTCCCATGATTTCATTTTCCATGACACTAATTGAAGAACCACAAAGAACTAAAAAGATATTTTTATTCTTCCAACTATGATCAATAGCATGTTGCAGAAGTGATTTCACAGAAGGATTTTCTTCAATGATATAGGGAAATTCATCAATAATAAATGCAGTTCTATCTTGTGTTTTATTGCCAATATAGGAAAAAGCATCTTCCCAACTTTTAAATGAAGAAATGAACTGTTGCTCAAAATGAAGTTGTATTGTTTTTGAAAAATCTTCTAAATTTAATGCATCATTTTTTTCACGTGCAGGAAAAAAGATAGCGTTTGTATGTTTTGAAAATTCTTGAAGTAATGTTGTTTTTCCTACTCTTCTTCGTCCATACATAACTAAAAATTCAAATTTTTTACTTTCATATAATTCATTTAAATAGTTTAATTCTTCTATTCTTCCTAGCATAGTATTCCTCCTATTTTATTTATATACTCATAAGTATTATACTCTAAAGTATAAAAAATATCAAACCATGATTTTTAATACCACTACTTGACATTGTCTACAACTTAAATGATGAGAAATTTAGATATTTTGATAAATTGCTTTCTTATTTTTATGAGGTCTTTTTATCACACCTTCCGTTTCTAATTGTCTGATTTGTTTCATAAAGATTCCTTTATAGGAATACGTATATCCTTGATTGATTAAGGCTTGATGAACACTTTTTAAAGAAAACTTTTGATACATAGCTTGCTTTTCAATTTCTTCTATAATCGCTTTACGGTATATTTCTTGTTCTTCATCAACAAGTATAACATTCGCATCAATATCATCTGAAAAACATCCCTTGAAGTGAAATACGATTTGATGATCGTGTACAACAATTTTGCGAAATAATATTTCTAGTTCCTGCTTTGTATAATCTTGCTTGGTAATCATTTCATCTATGATATCAAGAGCAGATGTAAAGCATTCTTCATGAAAAGAGTAACTCTCTAATTCCTGTTTCAACAACTCGATATTCTCCTCATGCTCTTTCATCATCTTCACTTTTTCATCAATCAAGGATTGATAAGATTCTTGAATGATCTCATAGTTTTCAAGCAGTGACATACTCTCTCGCATCTTATTTTCAATCAACTGTTTGATTTCTAACTTTAACTGTGTAATCTTTGTTTTATATTGAGTGATTTTTTTTAAAATTCCTTTTATTTCAACCTCTTTGGAATCTGCATGAATCTGTTGTTCCTCTAAAAAATTCTTATATACATCTCTACACCGTTTTAAAAATATCGTTACAGCTTTTTTTAGTTGTTGGTCTGTTACTGACTTTGAACTACAGACTGTTTTACCTTGTTTTTGATAGGTTGAACAGTAATAATGGGTATTTCCTTCTCGTATATCTTTTGTAGTCTTAGAAGGCTTTAAAAGACTATTACAGTCAGCACAATATAATAATCCATGGAATATATTTTCATAGATTTTTCTTTTTCTCTTAGATCGTACTTTCTTACTTTCCAACTTTTCTTGACAGATACGAAATAAGTTTTCATCAATAATGGCT
>CAOKLK010000122.1 GCA_948469295.1 uncultured Mycoplasmatota bacterium | reverse complement strand
AAATGAAGATAATGAAACTTACACATTGTATATTCAATCTGAAGGTGGAATTCGAGCAAATCAAAATAGTTCGTATTTATTCTACAAATTTTCAAAGTTAGAAAGTATAGAAGGATTAGAATATTTTGATACGAGTAATGTAACTACTATGGGTGCTATGTTTTATGACTGTTCTTTTTTAACTAACCTAGATGTCAGTCATTTTGATACAAGTAATGTAACTACTATGAGTTCTATGTTTTCTGGCTGTTCTTCTTTAACCACTTTAGACGTGAGTAGTTTTGATACAAGTAAAGTAACAAATATGAGTTCTATGTTTTATGACTGTTCTTTTTTAACTAACCTAGATTTAAGTAGTTTTAATACAAGTAATGTGATATATATGAATTCTATTTTTAGTGGATGTTACTCCTTAACCAATTTAGATGTGAGTCATTTTGATACAAGTAATGTAACATATATGCATTATATGTTTTATAATTGTTCTTCATTAACTAGCTTAGATGTGAGTCATTTTGATACAAGTAATGTAACAGATATGCAATATATGTTTTATAATTGTTCTTCATTAACTAGCTTAGATGTAAGTCATTTTAATACAGGTAAAGTAACATATATGTCGAATATGTTTAACGGCTGTTCCTCTTTAACTAATATAGAGTATGGAGAAAATTTTATTTATAAAGAAGGAACGTATATTGATTCTATGTTCAATGGTTGTCCAGCGAATCGTCCAACTCATGAATCGTGGAATGGCGTACAATTTTAATAAGTGTTTTAAAATAGAATTTACGGATCGAAATCCGATTCAAAATGTATCTAATATTAGTGCAAAATATCAAATTAATTTAGAATCATTGGAAGTAAGTGGAAGGAAATTACTAGAGAAATATTTAAAAGCTAATTTAAAAGAAGGTAATGTTTAAAAGATTACTACAAAGTTCGATAAAGAATTAAATTCAAAATTAAATACAGAACCAACCATTGATGGAGCAGTTTCTGCATATAAGTTATATGAAGGAATATTGGATCCGAATGCAACCATTGAATATAATTTAAGAATCTGGATGCATGAAGCCGTTAGTTTTAATATGGAATATAGTATGGATGTATTATCAAGATAAAAGAGAAACTTTGAAAAAGACTGTAAATAGTGAAGGAATTCTAGAGTTACAATTTATTTTATGATTTTTCAAAATTAGAGAGTATTAAAGAATTAGAATATTTTGCTGCAAGTAATGTCATAAATATGCCATCTATGTTTTATGGATGTAACAAGTTAAACAATTTAGATATTCGAAATTTTGATTATAGTAGTTTATCTGTTGGGAATAATTTATTTTTGGGACTTTTTGATTGTAAAAAATGAAAGTGTTAAAAACTATATTTTAAATGATATTCCAGATGAATCTCCAAGGCCTTATGGTTGGGATCTAGTTTTGAAATTTTATAATGTAAATTTATATGTTACAAAACTGTCATAAAAAATATGAGTTCATATGTTATACTTTTCTTGGTGATTATTATGACTTCTGTATTAATTGTAGAAGATGAAAGTACAATTTTAATGGGTTTGAAATATTGTCTAGAACAAGAAGGGTTTCAATGTTTTACAGCAGAAGATGGTTATCATGCTCTTCAAATTATTGAAGCAGAGGATATTTCTTTAGTATTGTTGGATCTTAATTTGCCAGATATGAGTGGTTTTCAAGTTATGGAAAAAATTCGTAATATTCAAGATATTCCTATTATATTTTTAACTGCTAATTTAGAAGAGGTTTCTATCGTGAAAGGACTTGATATGGGTGCAGATGATTATATTACGAAACCATTTAAAACTAGAGAACTTATTAGTCGTATGAAGGCTGTTTTAAGAAGAAATAAGAAGAATATGGGAAATGTTATTCATCTTGGAAAGGTTTGTATTGATTTAAATTCGGCGAAAGTGATGAAAGATGGACATGATGTAATGCTTACTGCATTAGAGTATAAAATTCTATTAACTTTGGTAATGAATCCAGATATGGTTTTTACAAGAGAAAAAATATTAGCAGATATATGGGATGTGAATGAAGCTTATGTTAATGATAATACTTTGACAGTTTATATTAAGAGAATTAGAGAGAAAATTGAAGATGATGCCAATCATCCTAAAATTATATTAACAGTTCGTGGAATCGGGTACAAGGTAGGGGATGTCTTTTGAAATTTCTTCAAATATATAAAAAAGAATTATTATCTTTTTGTGGCTGTTTTTTCTTATTTTTGGTAATTTCTTTTATATCTTATTCTTTATTGATTCGAGAATATAAAATGAGTTTTCTTTCTAATAATGCTTTTGTAATTAATCATATTTTGGAACTACATCCAGAATTTGAATATGAAATTATGGAGTCTTTTCATGATTTAGAGAAAAATTATGATGTTTCTATTTTGAAAAAATATGGTTTTTTAAATGAGAATTCTATTTCTAATCTTTCTTTTGTATCTTCTTTGGAAAATAGTACAAGATGTATTTTATTGATTTCTTTTTTGATTAGTTTCTTTTTGTTTTTAATATTGGTTTTAATATTTTATATTCAGAAATCGAAACGAATCCAAGCTTTGGATCAATATTTATTTCAGGTTTTAAATAATGATTATCGGGTTAATTTGAAGGATTATCGGGAGGATGGATTAAGTTCTTTAAAAAGTGATTTATTAAAAGTTACAAATAAACTTCGTAGTATTAGTGAAATGTCTTTGGAAGATAAAAAAAATTTGGAAAGAACTTTGTCAGATATATCTCATCAATTGCGTACTCCTTTAACTAGTCTGACAATTATTAATGATGTTTTAAAGACTCAGAGTTTATCGAAAGGGGAAACTTTGGAATTTTTAGAACAACAAAGAGGTCAGTTAGAACGAATGGAATGGTTGATTGTTACTCTTTTAAAAATGAGTCAGATTGATAGCGGTACTATTGTATTTGCTAAGAAATCAGAAAAGATTCAAAATATTTTGGAAGAGGCTTTGAAACCCTCATTAATTCCTTTAGAATTAAAGCAAATTCAATATGAATTAAGGGTTGTTTCTGATTTGAAATGCAGTTTAGACTTTCATTGGACGGTGGAAGCTTTAGGAAATTTAATAAAAAATGCAATGGAGCATACTAATGAATTTGGAAAAATCTTTATTTCCGCTTCTGATAATCCTATGTATGTAGAGATTGTGATTGAAGATAACGGTTCTGGTATTTCGAAAAAAGATTTACCACATATTTTTGAAAGGTTTTATAAAGGGAATTCAAAAACTGATAGTATTGGAATAGGACTTAATTTATCAAAGTCCATTATTGAAAAACAAAATGGAACGATTCATGTTGAAAGTGAAGAAGGGAAAGGTACTAAATTTATTATTCATTTTTATAAAGTTACTGTATAGTAATGTCAAAATTTTTTATTGGTATCATAATTTAAATTATTTTAGAAAAGGATTTCTTTTTCTTTTTTTGAGATGAAGAAAGAGAGAAAATATGATATAGTTAGTGTTATAGTAGAATGAATAAATAATTTTGGTTTACTT
>CAOKLK010000121.1 GCA_948469295.1 uncultured Mycoplasmatota bacterium | reverse complement strand
AACATCTACTAATTCCTTTAAATCCTCTGGTTTAGCAAACCGAAAATGCAGTTCCATAACATCACCTATATTCTATATTCAAATTATACAACAAAAAATATCAAAAAAAAGAAACATTGACAAAAAACAGTAAAGATATTGTCAATGTAAACTTTTTACATAAGATAGACATTTTAAAAAAAGAAGAAAAAATTTCTTCCTTAAATATTTTCATCACGAATCGCATTTAAAATATTTTCCTTTTTGATCTTATAAACAGAATACCACATAGCAAGTAATACAATAAAGAATACGCCAATAATTGAGAAAATAACAGCACCCCATGGAACCAAGAATTTACCATCATTCGTAAAACTCATCATAGAGCTTCGAATAAAACAAATCACTATGAATGAAACAGGTAATCCATACAATAACGACTTAAAGCCAAAAAATAAACTTTCAAATAAAATCATTTTATTAAAACCATTTGGAGCAAGTCCCATACTTCTTAACATAGCAAATTCTTTTCGTCTTAAATTAATACTAGTATGAATCGTATTAAAAACACTTGTAACTCCAATCAAAGAAACCAATGTAATAAATCCATACAACAATATTTTAATTGCTAAAATAATATTCTTTTGTTCCTTCAACTCTTCTTTTGGAGAAAAAATTATAAAATTAAATTTTTTATACTCATCTTTCAAATCACGATATAAATCTTCGTACTCTAAACTTTGAATTTGAACCGTATAATAAGGATATAAATTCTTTGTAATTACTTGATTTGATATAAGTTCTTGATATCTACTTCTACTAATAAATCCATTGATTCCAGAAGAATATAATAAAGAATGAAAAGTAGGTAAAACCTCATTAGTATAAACAACATTTGGTAATTCTACATCACATTTTTCAATATCATCATATTGACAAAGCATCAAAGAAGAATTTTTTGTCTGAAACAGTTCTTTATGATAACTAAAACGATTTGAATCATCATAAAATACAAATTGTCCCTCATTTACAACAATAAAATCATCCATTTTTGCAGAAACTTTATTAGCATACTCCTGAAAATCTGCGTCCTCTAAAATAATAAAATTAAGATTTACAAAATCAAAAGGTTCATTCATATAATAACTTTGTCGATATTTTCGATATTCTGATGCATAAACATCTGGTTGAACTTTTACTACAAAAGACCCATTTTCAAAAAAATATGCTTTTGTAATTCGAGGATCTTTGGTAATATCTTGTAAAGTCGAAACACGAGTGTCATCATCTCCAGTTATTACAATATCATAATCAAAATTATCAATACTTTGCATAGTATTTAAAGCATAAGTCATATATGCACTAAACGAAATAAATAAAACAATACTAATAAATAAAGATAAAACAGTAATTCGATACTTTTTCTTATTTCGCTTCATATTCTTCAAAGCTAGCTCTCCTTCAATACCAAAAATTTTAGTAATGAACTTCGGAGTTTTTAATTTTTTTCGTGGCATTTTAATATCATCATTCTCACGAATTGCTTCAATAGGACTTACTTTACTCGCTCTTCTAGCTGGAATAAACGCAGAGAAAAATATTACTAAAATCATAAATATAATAGGAACTAATATATAAATCCAATTAATAACTAAAGTAAAATGATATTCCCATATATCCTGAAGTAAATAGTTTAAAATTTCCAAAACAATATAAATTCCGACAAAACTTCCAATAATACCAAGAATAATTCCTATAATTCCTACCAAAAAAGCTTCAAAAAACACTGTATGCAATATTTGCTTTCGAGTAGCACCAATACTAGAATAAAGTCCAAATTGCTTTTTTCTTTCCATTGTAGAAATTGCAAAAGAATTATATATAACTATGATACATCCAATAGATAACAAACTAAGAGCAATACTTAAAACACTTAATATCGACTGATTCACATTATTATATTTAGTAGTACCATAATAATATAACACTCGATAATTATAATCTATATCTTGTAATTCTAAACCTAAAGTTTCTTGAATATCATTTCCAATTTCATAAACTTTTCGAGTATCGAAAAATTCAACATATAAAATATTTGCAATTTCATTAAAATGATCGGAATAAGTAAAAACCGTATATCCTGGAGCACTATAATCTTCAATGTAAGGTCTTGCGATAATTCCAACCACTTGATAAGTCATTGTTTTCGTATTAACAATTTTTTCTGTTTCCAAAGCATTACTTGTATATGCTTCATTAATATAAATGGGTTCTCCATCTAACATACGAGTTCCAACATCAAGAGTAAGAGTATCCCCGACTTTGATATCTTTATAAGCATTATAACGAATATGATCAGAAATAATAATTTCATTCTCATTCTTTGGAAGTCTTCCTTCCATCAAATGAAAAGTTTCTAACATTTTTTGATTTCCAGAAACAACATGATAATAAGGTTTACTAATATTTTCTGTATCATTAAAATTTGCATACCCTAAGCTAGAAATAAAATATGATGTTTCAACATTAATATTATTTTGAATAGTTTTAGCCATATCTTCATCAACATTTTTAAAAACGGCATGATAACTTCCATTTGATTCGATCGCTTCATTTCTTAACTCTTCAATAAAGCTAGAAGCCAAAAGTCCACAACCCAACATTAAAGCCATTGACAAAGTAATTCCAATAATCGTTACGATTGTTCTCTTTTTATTCATGAAAAGATGTTTTATAGTTAAACGATTTAATATTTTCATATCATTTCACCTTTTCATCCTTAATAATTTTTCCATCATCAATTGTTATAATTCGATTAGCATGCATTGCTAAATTTTGATCATGTGTAATCATTATAATAGTTTGTTCATATTTTTTATTACTAATCTTAAGCAATTCCATAATTTCTTTACTTGATTTACTATCCAAATTTCCAGTCGGTTCATCTGCAAGTAAAAGAGCTGGATGATTCATTAGTGCCCTACCAATACTAACACGTTGTTGTTGTCCTCCCGAAAGTTCATTTGGTAAATGATTCACCCTAGATTCTAACCCTAATGTTTCAATCAATTCTTTTAAATACAATTCATCTGGTTTTTTATTATCCAATAAAATAGGTAACTCCATATTTTCTTTCACATTTAAAATAGGAATCAGATTATAAAACTGATAAATTAATCCCACTTGTCTTCTTCGAAATATCGCTAAATTATTTTCATTATAAGAAAAAACGTCATTCTCATTTACATAAACATGACCACTTGTTGGCTTATCAACTCCACCCAAAATATGCAAGAGAGTTGATTTTCCACTTCCACTTGCTCCAACAATTGCCACAAACTCTCCTTTGTCGACTTTAAAATTAATGTCATCCAAAGCTTTCACTAAAGTGTCTTTACTCCCATAAGTTTTACATAAATGCTCTACTCTCAAAATTTCCATAAAATCATCCTCGCCTTTCAAAATTCATTATACGATATTTTTATGACATTCTTATGACTTTAATTATGACAATTTCGTAAGAATAACTATTTAATAATTTAAAAAGAACTAAAATTATTCGTTCAAGTTCTCTATCTCTTCTTGGCTTAATCCTGTATACTTTA
>CAOKLK010000120.1 GCA_948469295.1 uncultured Mycoplasmatota bacterium | reverse complement strand
ATTTGTTTGAATTCATTTAACTTAGAAGAATTACTAATAATACTTTTATCTAATCTCATCATAAAATCAAAATCTGCATCCCCAGTCAAATTAGTTCCTCTTCCAGTCGACCCAGTATCAATTAATTCGACAAAACCATCTGTTAAATCACCATCAATAGTTGTTTTTAAAAATAATCCCAACTCATCAAGAGATTTTTTTAAAATATCCACTACTTTTGTTTTCTTAATTTGTACTTCATAATTATTTTGTTCTAATTCCTTAACGTAAAAATCCGTTTCCTCTGTAATTAAATTTTCCGAAAAAGCATAATTATTTTCATCATAATAAGATAACCCACACATTTTTTGCCGAAAGTTATCATAATCCTTTGAAGTAAATATTATTTTCCCATCCTTATTTGCTATAGGAATATAAAAACCATTCATTGCGATTTCAAGTCCAACTCTTGGATCATAATTTTCCATAACAATATAATTTATATCACTAGATGCAAAACCTGTTCGAATTCCATAGTGATCATTTCCTAAAACTCCTGTATAAAAAACTTCCAGTTTCGACATATCTCTTTTCATATCAAAAGTTTCACTATGTGTTCTAGTAGTTATAAAACGTTCATCATTTTTTAATACAATCCAGATTGGTCCATAAGTTGCAGCAGCTGTATAATCCATCTTCTCACGAATTGTTCCATCTGAACTAATAATCATTGATATATCTGTATCAAGAGGAGTGGAATCACTCCCCATATCAGAACCCAAATATTCTTTAGAAATACATCCATTTTGTAAAATATTTCTAAAATAAGTAATATCTCCAATCCCTTTAAAAAAATCTCCCTGTTCCAATAAAAGATCTGTATTAGAAGCCTTTCTATTCCGAAAATCAGCAAATGTTATTTTTTGATCAATATATTCTTTTGCTTCTTTTAAAGTATTAATTCCTGTAAAACCACAAAACATTCGAATAACCCGATCTCCTAAATTATAATCTAAAGTTTCATTAGAAGATAATCGTTTGGATATTTCAAAAATATCATTTAAAACATTTCCCGTAGAAACAAAAATTTCATTTCTCATTTTTGCTTTCATAGTATTATTATATAAAGTTATTAAATGTTTACTAAACGCCATTAATTCATTTTTATGTATTTCATCAAGCGAATCATATTGAATTTTTTGATTTCTTATATCTTCATATAAGCTAGAACCAAGAAAAATATTTTTTAAATATGCATTAACAGATCTATTATTTGATCCAAACGAAGCTTTAATTAAATCCGAAAATACAATCATTTTTCTACTAGTGGTAGAAGCATTTTGCAATACTGGAGAAATCTTTGAACTTCCAAAATGAAAGCCTTGAAAATCTGGATGCAATATTTGAAAGCAAGAAATAATTTTTCCAATAGTTGGAATACTATTTTTTACAAATACATCTTCAACTTTATTTAAAATTTCCAAAGGATTTTCTGTTTTTAAAATTTGTGAAGCAAGTTCTTTTCGAAAAGTAAATAATTCACTAGAATTAGAAAGAGATAATGCTAATAATACTTCTGTAACATCTTCTATTTTTTCTAATTCAATGTTCTCATCAAAACTCATAATATATTCTTTAAATTCTTTTTGTAATTTTGAATCCTCTATTTTAGAATATGCAGACATCACTTTCAAACGTTTATTATTTGCATCTTTCAAATTAGCTGTACCATCAAATAATGCAATAATAAACGCCATATTTTCTGAAAAAGCACAAGCAATATTAGTACAATCAAATAATTTTAACAAATCAGGATTTTCATAAAAATCTCTTAAAGTAAACTCTCTATTATAAAATTTAAGTTTAATCTCTTGTGAAACTTGTGGATTTAAAAATAATGTTGGATATTTTTCTTTAAAACGTGTTGGCATATTTTCATCATATTTTATTTCACCATCCAAAATACTTTGTAAAATAGTTTGATCTAGTGCATTTAAAAAATCTTCTTTCGAAAAATTTGGATAGAATATAAATTTTTTTAATTGATTTGCTTCAAAAATTCGATCAATATATCTTCCATAATACAACATAACATCTAAAGATTCATCCATAAAAAGCTTCTTAACTACATGAACAAAATTATTTAGATAAGCTGTTTTTCTTCCATTTTCATGATCAAAATCAATACTAGAAGAACTGGCAATATGAATAGGCATATATTGAAATAATACTTCTAAATCCACATGTTTTAAATACTCCAGATAGATTGGATTCGACACTATAAAAGTTGAAGTAATTGTCCTATTATAAAAAGCATCTTGCAATTCTTTTGGAGCATCTTTACTTAAAAATAAGTTTGGATATTTTTCTTTAAAACTTCTTGGAATAAGTTTCGGATAAGGAATTCGTTCTTTCACAATAATTTGTTTTAAGAAATCATTTATCACATTTTCAACTCGAATGATATCATCATCCATCGAAAATTTTAGTTTAAATCCTAACTGATTAACTCTTTCTCTATCAAAAATTATTTCTAAAATTTCACTATATTCACGAAAAAAATTCAAAACATCAAGAGAGTTATTTTTGCTACTTAAAAACCGATAAAAGTTTTCTATCCCATATAAAGATTTACTCCCCTCAACATAAATACTAATTTCTTTAAAGCAAGAACTGAAATCTCTATCTTTCAAATATTCAACATATTCTGGATGTTCAAAAAGTATACGAGGTGTAAGTGATTTGGTATAAAACAAACTTTGTAATTCCAAAGGTGCTGCCTCAGAAATAAATAATTCTGGATTTTTAACTCTAAATTTCCCATTAAGATTTCTATAATCTGGAGCTTTATCTGCAAAATTATAATCAGATGGACCATAAACAATCATTTTTTTCATAGCATCATAAAATTGATCCTTCGTAAATTTATCTCTAATATCATTACCATCCTTATCACAATAGATATTTTTTTTCTTATCATATTCATCTCCTGCATAATGTAAATACATAGGAAACATTAATTTAAGCATTTTAAAATTATCTTTTGTAAAAAAATTTCCACATTCTTCATTAAAATCGACCACATTTTTTAGACCATATATCGAAACAAAATGTAAAACTCCATAATTTAATAATTCAGAAAAAGGAATCGAAGTATTAAATACATAATCTTTCGGAAGCGTTTGAAGCTCTTTGATAAGAAATGACGTACTATAACTGTCAATCGTTTTCAAATAATCTTCTAAGGATGAATATTGAAATATCTCACGATATTCATCATCTGTAACTTTAATGTTACTACGAAGAACTTCATCGGTAACTTTTTTAATACACTCATTTTTTTCCTCTTCACTATGGAAAGAAGAAATTGTACTAATAAATGTATAAATATCATTATTTCGAACAATTAAATTTACTAATTTTCCATAATTTGACATAAATTTTTTTACATTACTTGATGTAATATGATTTATATTATTTTTATCATTATCTAAACAAAAACTTAAATCCTTATCTTTAAATAACTCCCAATGATTAATAATATCTTTTAAATTAACTTTTCCATTATTAAAACCTATCATCAAGTTTTTTAAATCATCGGACTCATTATTAGAATTATAA
>CAOKLK010000119.1 GCA_948469295.1 uncultured Mycoplasmatota bacterium | reverse complement strand
TTTATAGAAGGAGGATTTAGAAAACGAAAGCTATATTTTTCGGTTCCTATTCCAGATGATACATACATTGTTGTCTCATTTTTTTGATATTTTCCTTTGGTATAATGGCTGGTATGAGGAAGTTTTATGAGACCTCCGAAATTGGGAATATATATTAATCCCCCTAGGGAATGGCCACTTAAAATTAAATCAATGTGATCTACTTTATCTAGTATTTCAGGTTCGTGGGCAATTAATATTTTATAATTTATGTTTTTTTCTTCTGTTTGAAAAGTTTTTTCGAGATTGTATTCTTCTTTTTGAAGGGATGAGAATCCTCCAATTTGGATTGCACTAGTACCACCATCAAAAACCAGAATATTTTCGTTTTCTAATATTTTGAAATTTGCATTTTCTAATACTTCTTTGTAGAAATCCAGATCTTTGTAATCATTGTCTCCGATGATTGCTAATTTCATAATTCTTGCGTTAATTGTTTGAAATAAATTTTTTAAATTATCTTTGCTTGCTTCATTTAAATTAATTGATTCATCCAATAAATCTCCAGTAAATATTACAATATCAGGGTTAGTATTGTTAATTTTTTTGATTATTTTTTTTAGTTCTGGTTCATTCGTTGTTTTTCCAAAATGAATGTCCGAAAAGTGAATTATTTTTAGTCCATTCCAATTGGAATTTAGTTTTTCATTGATGATTGCATATTCTTCGACTTTGGAATATTTATGAATCCAAATGAAGCTGTAACAAAGAATGAATATTAATATACTGATTAAAATAATGATCATTATTTTTAAAATTGGATGTTTTTTTGGTTCCTTTTTTAATTCTTCTTTCATAAAAAAACCTCTAAATTAATATTCCACTGATTAAAATTAGGATGATGGAAAGAGTGTTATGGAAGCAATGGGCGAGGGTGGAAATAAAAATATTATTTGTTTCATAATAAGTTAGTCCAAAGAAGAAAGCTAAACTTCCATAAGGAATGAAATATAGTAATTGAGTCCAATTTGTTAGAATGTTTTGTAGAGTGTAGCTTTCAAATCCATTGATTACATGAAGACTTGCAAAAATTAAAGCTGTAATTGTAGCATAAATATATTTGTTGTGAAAAGCTCCTTTGAAACTTTTTCGAAATAATAATTCTTCGATAAAGGGTCCAATAAAACACATTGTTATGATAGCGAAAATAGGAAGTTCTTGTAAAATCATTCGATTTTGTTCTTCGTTTCCTGCAATATTTGTTGCTATTTGCATAATAATAATATTACTGAGTATCATGAAGAGAATTCCTTTGCCCCAAGTTGCAAAGGCTTTTTTTATGTAGCTTTTTTTATTTTTTAGAAAATCTTGGGCTTCAATTTTTAACGAATTTTTAAAAAGAATACATAATAATATAGTAACTATTAGGTAATATCCTAAAGGAGTAAAATTAGAAATCCAAAAGTTATTTATTTCATCGAGTGGACTAGTTATTAAAGAATAAATTAATGGGAGTATTATTTGGTAGGTGATGATTAACAAGATTCCAAAAAAGAAATATTTGATGGAAGTTTTATTTTGTTCTTTTTTCATGTGTTTGTCCTTTCTATTCTATGAAATTACGATCTTTTAATTTTTCGACTAATTCATTGTAATTAAAAGGTCCAACTAAGCGGTTGATGGTTGTTTTTTCCACTCCATCATTTATAAATACAGTTGTGGGGGTTCCACTAATGTTAAATATTTTGTTTAGTTCTTCTACATTACGGATGTCTTGCCATATAATTTCGTAGGCTGTTTTGTTGTATTCTTTTAAAACTCTTTCTAATACGGGTTTGTATTCTTTGCAATGGATGCAATTTTCTTGAGAAATTAAGAGAATAAATGTTTCTTTGTTATCCATTTTTTCTTTTAATTCAGAACCAGTTAATTTTATGATGTGATTTTCTTCTGGTTTTGCTAAAAAATAAATAATGGTTCCGAATATTAAAGAGATTCCTAATATACTAATGATTATCCATGTTTTTTTCATAATTACTTCACCAATAAGAATATAACATAAAATTTATTTTCAAGCAATTATGATCCATCGGTTGATTTTGAAAACATGGGAAAAAATAAATTATTTGCTCTTTGTTTTTTTCCTAAAAGTTTTATTGAAATTCTTTATGAGTTATGTTACAATTTAGTTGTGAAATTTTAGGTTGGTGACTTATTTTATGAAGAAAAGGATGATTATGGGTTGTCTTATTTTGAGTTTTTTCTTTGGAATAAAGCTTACAAATGCGGTGTCAACTTGTGGATATGATGAGCAAGTAGAACTTAGTAATGTTGCATCTACTATTCAAGCAAATTATGAAGTTAAGAGTGTGGTTTTGAATGGTGATATGGAAGTAGTAGATGGAATTCCTTTGGAAGAAGCTAGAAAAGAAGATAGCGAATATTTTGAAGGGAAATTAATGAGTGTTTATATTACTAATATTACAGATAAGGTTTATATTCAAATTACTAATGATAAGGGAATGAATAAAACTTATCAATATAGTGATACAAATAATGGTACGATTATTTTTGATGGTGGTGATATGAATCAAATTATTAATTATAATATTACGGTTTTATCAAATCACAGAAATTGTTATGGAGAGGTTTTAAGAAAGATTAGTCTTACCACTCCGATGGTGAATTATCGTGCTTATAGTTATCTTTGTCAACCAATACCAAATTTTGAGTATTGTCGTGAGTATATTACTGCACCTTTTATGGCAAGTGATACAGAAATTGAAAATGTGTTGGCTACTGAATATGAAAAGGCTAGAAATAAGCAACTAGAAGAAGAAAATGAAAAGAATAAAAGTTTTTGGGATAAAATTGGGGATTTTGTTAGTGATAATCAAACAATAATTATTGCAGTTGTTGTGGTTATTGTTATCATTGGAGCTCTTTTGACTATTGTGATTATTAAAAAGCGAAGGAGTAGAGTATTATGATAAAGAAATATTCAAAAGTTATTTTATTTTTAATGTTTATTATGTTATTTCCTAATATGGTACAAGCTATTGATAATTCTGGTTGTCCTGCTGGAACGTTTCGTATTAGTAAAACTTCTGGGGCAACGATTGGTGTAAATGGTGGAAACTATACTTTGGATCGTTATGTTGTTGACTCTGGTGGTAGTGCGTATTGTCTTTCTCCAGGTATGAAGGCACCAACTAGTGGAGGGGTAGAATTTGTTTGTTCTTCTCTTCTTGATATTACTGGAGCAGGTGGTACTGTAAATTCTCAAAAGTTAGCAGTATCTATGCAAAAAATTCATGAAATTAAAGGAAATGCTTCAGCAGAAGCTTTGGAAATTGCTTATCGTTGGCTTGCACAAGATTTTCCAACTTCTGATATTAAGTATACCAATAATTCAACTTCTCAACATTATTCTAGTGTTAATAATACTTATTGGAATACCAATGATCCAACAGTTGTGGAAGCGAAACGATTATATTATGCTGCTAAAAGTGCTGCCGATAAGGTAAATGGAGCAGAAGACTATAATAATTTGGTTCAAAGTGGAGAAATTTCTGCTCCTTCTTATAGCGTTGAAGTTGTTGAAAGCAAGGTGGAAGGATCTTCTCAACTTGTTACT
>CAOKLK010000118.1 GCA_948469295.1 uncultured Mycoplasmatota bacterium | reverse complement strand
TATGCTTAAATTTTTTAATTAATTTAACGTTCTTATATCTTCTTGGTTCATTATTACACCCTCTTTATCTTATTTATTATATCAGATGTTTTTCTAGTTTTCCAAGCATTTTTATTTTAATAATTAACGCAATATTTTTTTTCTTCCCTCCAGACATCAAAAATATTTATTTCTAATTTATTACATAACGATACTAACACCGAAAAGATACTGGTTACTTCAAACTCTTGCGAGGGCTTATCATCATCAAAAACACTTTTGGCGAGGTCAATTACTTTTTCAAATAAGGAAAATATTTCATCATCTAAAAGATTTCCTTTGTACTTTTCTTTCATGATTTCTTCGACATAATTTTCTATTAAGACAATGCTACTTTTCGTTTTTATTTTTTCTAACAATTCTTTTTTACACATAATACACCCTCCTATCGAAATGCTATTTCTATTTCTAAATTTTCTTGATTTATATTTGGTAAATTATTCAAATATCGAAATCTTTCATTTAAGAGTAATACTCCTAAAATAATTATTCCATAAAATAAAATTAATCCTCCATATTTTTTCATTAATTCGCTCATATTTACTCCCTCTTTCTAAATCTATCATATCAAGTACATTCGTTCGTGTCAAGAGTTTTTTTGAACAAATGTTTGACATCAAGTTTTTGATATGCTATCATTTAAATGAAGGAGAAGATAATGTGAAGGATAGTGGAAAAAATTTAACAAAAAAACAGAATGAAGTTCTAGATTATATCAAAAAATATACTGCTCAACATGGTTATCCTCCAGCTATTAGAGAAATTGGTGCTGGACTTGGTTTATCTAGTCCTGCAACCGTTCATACTCATGTAAAAAAATTAGAAGAAGCTGGAGTTATTAAAACTTCAAGTAATAAATTTCGAACCATTGAAATTTTAGTTGATAATGAATATGATTCAACTCAAGAAGATGTGGTAAAGGTTCCCCTACTTGGAAAAATTACGGCTGGAAATCCCATTGAAGCCATTGAGCAACCAGATAATTTTTTTGATTTACCTGCTTCATTAATCCCTAAAAAAGAAACGATATTCACTTTACAAGTTAGTGGTGAATCTATGATTAATGCTGGAATTTTTGACGGTGATTATGTTATTGTTCAAAAACAACAAGTTGCCAAAAATGGAGATATTGTTGTTGCAATGACAGAAGAAAATGAAGTTACACTAAAGACATTTTATAAAGAAAAAGATCATATTCGCTTACAACCAGAAAATGATCACATGGAACCTTTTATTTTTCAAAATGTTACTATTCTTGGAAAAGCAATTGGACTCTATCGAAGATTTTAATTGAACAAAAAAACTCTCAATCAAGAGAGTCTTTTTTATTTAAAAAATAAAATATAAGTTAAGAATAAAAGATACACGCTTAAGACAATGAAGCCATTGATTTTTTCACTTTTTTCAGATTTTCCTGATACTCCTAAGGCCATCATTGTAAAATAACCCCCAATTAATCCCCCAATGTGAGCAGCATTATCTATTCCACTGATAACAAATCCTAATAATATATTAGCCACTATTAAAGGAATGATTTGATTTCTTAACACACTTCCTAAATATAAACGGTAATGATATCCAAAATAAAGTATTGCTCCTAATAATCCAAAGATTGCTCCAGAAGCTCCGACACTTACGGCATTACTAAAAATTGAGGATAATAAAGCACCACTAATCGCACTTATAAAATATACACTGATATATTTCCCTCGTCCAATGTAGTTTTCTAATTGGGTTCCGATAATATATAAAGCATACATGTTAAAGAGAAGATGAATAATATTGGCATGAAGAAAAGCACTACTTACGAAACGTAAAAGATTTATTCCCCCTAACTTTATCACTGGACCAAAACAGGCACCATAATTTAGTAAAGTTCTCGCACTTAATTCTCCTCCACTTGCAATAAAGGTTAGAAAAAATATTACCACACATAACACAATTATAATGGGAGTAACAATTATTTTTTTGGGTTTAAAAGTACTTTCATATACTTTGTTTTCTTTTTCCGTTTTTTCATTAATATCTTTCGTGACATTTAATATTAAATCCATTCCTGTTGTATCATCTAATAACTTTTCAGAAATATCTGGAAATGGTTCGCTTTTTAATTTTGCTTTCGCGTCTTTTAAATTTTTTACAATAATTGAATTAATATTTCTTTCATTTTTGATCGTTAAACTTTCATTTACATCTAAAAGAATGTTTAAGGTATTCATAGAAAAAGAAACTGTTTTTCTTTTGATTTGACGCATTACATTTCGAATTTTAAAGACATCAAATTTATATTGTTCTTCATTATGTATATAATTGGCATTAATTCGAACTATTTTATATGGTCCTTCTTGATTTTCTAACCATATTTCATCTTTAACTCCATTTACAACAATTGGAGTATAATTTTGTTCTGTTACAAAGTAATGAACCAATCGCATGATCATTTCATCTTTTTTATCCATTATAACTGTACTCATTGTAATCACCCATTAGTACTTTTATTTTAATACATTTCATAAAAATAGTAAAGAGGGGTGATTTATGTTATTTTTTCTTTATCTATTTTTGCTTTTGCTTTTTTTGATTGCATTATCGAAACATAATGTTTCAGAGCTTTATTATTTAATTTTTTCAAATGTTGTTTTTCATGCTGGTTTTATTATTTTTTACTTTTTATTACATAATTTATACTTTTCATTTTTTAGTGGTTTCTTTTTAACTTTGTTTACTTTTTTTAATATTATGCATATCAAAAAACAGAAAAAAGATTATGTGTTGCTTTTTCCAGTTTTTGTTTTTCAAATTATTTTTTTAGGTCATTTATTTTTCCAATTCTTCCAATGTTTCTAAAAATTCTTGAAATTCAGTTGGAATTGGAGAAGAAAATTTCATTTCTTCCTTAGTTATTGGATGGGTAAAACTAATATTTTCTGCATGCAGGAATTGTCCAAATTCACTGCATTTTTTATTCGTATACACAGGATCATTATATATTGGATAACCAATGTATTTCATATGAACTCTAATTTGATGAGTTCTTCCAGTTTCTAACTTTAGATGTACTAACGTATAGCCTTTATATCTTTTTAAGACAGTCAAATGAGTAATTGCTTTTTTAGCATTTTTAGCAGTTACAGTCATTCTTTTGCGATTTTGCTCATCGCGTCCTATGGGAGCATCAATTAAAGCATATTTATTTTTCATTTCTCCAATTAATAAAGCAATGTATTCACGGTTTACTTTTTTATCTTTAAAATCTTCTGTTAAAACTTGATGAGCTTCATCTGTTTTCGCAATTAATAATAGACCACTTGTATCTTTGTCAATTCGATGAACAATCCCTGGTCTTTCTAATCCATTTGTTGTACTTAATTCTTTGGTGTAATATAAAAGCCCATTGGCAAGGGTATTTTCATAGTTTCCGCTTCCAGGATGAACTACTATTCCACTTGGTTTGTCAATTACCATAATGTCATGATCTTCATAGACAATATTTAAATCCATTGGTTGGGGTTCTACTTTTGTATGAAGCTCTAATTCTTTGATCAATTCAATTTGATCTTTTTCTTTTACTTTGTAACTTGGTTTTTCTATTTTTCCATTTACTAAAAAGC
>CAOKLK010000117.1 GCA_948469295.1 uncultured Mycoplasmatota bacterium | reverse complement strand
CCAATCACCGCTTTCGTCACAATCTCTTTATAATTTGCCATGGAATACCTCCTCTAATCTTAATCTATGCTTCTATGGCCCATTTTGTTCATCATATTTCTATTTTTAAATGAAAAAAAGAGTGTTATAATAAAAATGGTGATAGAAATGGATTGTTTATTTTGTAAAATTGGAAGCCACGAAATTCCAAGTAAAATATTGTATGAAGATGAAACCATAATCGCATTTTTAGATATCCATCCTTCCACAGATGGTCATACCTTAATCATTCCGAAAAAACATGTAGAAGATTTTACAGAAGTAGATTCTGAAACGTGGTTTCATATGAAAGAAGTGGCAAAATTATTAACCGACAAAATTATGACAACATTAAATAAAAAAGGAATGACTTTATCCATCAATTACAAAGAAGCTCAAGAAATCAAACACTTACACTTACATTTACTACCAGATTTAAAATACAAGAAAAAAACATTACCCATTGATGAAATTTATCAAGCCCTAAACAATACAAAAATGTAACACCAAACATGTTACATTTTTTCTTTTAATTATTTTTCAAAACAACAATCGCCATTTCTTTTGTCGTAATACTTTGAATCACATGATCGATATCTTCTAAAGTAATAGACTCCAACACTTCTTTTGTATTATCTAAAACATTACCATAATTCATAATTTGTTCTTGAATATTCATATTGACATCTGTAATATCATCATAACTAAGCACCATATTAGCAATCGCCGAATGAAGTTTTCGAGAAAGAACTTTTTCATCCATAGAAATAGTCGCAAGAGCTTCTTTCAAAATTGGAACAACTTCATCAGGATACTTAGAAATCACATTCAAAAACAAAAAGACATAATCCCCAATAATAGATTTTTCTCCTCCTAGACGAACTACCAAATCTTTCGAGATCAAATCTTCATATAAATCACTTGTTGGACCAAAATTACTATGAATCAAAAGATTTAACATGACTCGAAGTTTATAATCATTTTTTTCTTTGAAAGATTTTCTCGGAATTTTAAGAGCAATACGAATCTTTGGTACCTCAACATTTGCTTTGACCTCCTCATAAGCTTGAACTACTTTAGAAGGTTCATGCACAAGTTTTTTCTTAGGATTTACCCATTCTAACACTTCTTTTTCATCTTGGTTTTCTTTTACAATATTAATTACTTCATATGGATTAAAATTCCCCGTAATCACTAAAAACATATTCGCTGGATGATAAAAAGATTCAAAAACTAACATAATATCAGAAAGATTTGTTGCCAGAATATCTTCCTTCACTCCTGTAATATAATTACGATGTTTATCATTTTTAAAAACATTTCGAAACGTTCCATAATAAAGTAAATTAGAAGGATTATCCAAATCCATTTTATTTTCTTCTACTATAATATTCTTTTCATCTTGAACCATTCTTTTATTAAATTTAGGAGTCATAACAAAATCCAAAAGATATTCCAAATTTTCTTTTAACTTATCACTTCCATATACCTCATAAGAAGTATAATTAAATGTCGTAAAAGCATTGACATCACTTCCATTTTGTTGATAAAAATTTTGAACATCTTCTCCGTCTTTATCTTTAAAATTTAAATGTTCTAAAAAATGAGCAACGCCATTTGGAACCTCATAATTTTTATTTCCAATCTTAAATTCTGTATCAATGGATCCATATTTTACAGATAAAGTTGCATAATATCCTTTTCCCTTTTCTCGTACCCACATAAAAACAGGAAGTCCACTACTACATTCATCATAATAAATCGTTTCATTTAACCCCTTTAACTTAATCTCCTTCATGACAAGCCTCCTTAAGTTCATAAATTAAACCTAATTTAAATTTTTGAGCACAACGAATGATATCCATTTTCGTTACTTTAGAAATCAATTTCTTTCGTTCTTCATGCAATGGAGCATCAATCAAATGATGAAAAACATAACTATTAATAATACTATTTTGATTATCCATCGACATCGTAAGTGCAAACAGAAGTTGTTTCTTAGCCATTTCTACTTCTTCTTCCGTAAACTTACCGCTTGCCATTTCCTTCATCGCCTTTTGAATTAATTTTATGGCTAACTTTTTATTTTCTCCATCCAATCCCACAGAAATAAGTAAAGTTCCATCAAACTTTTGATATATAGTTTGAACTCGATAACACAAAGAATTTTCATTTCTCAAATATTGATACAATTTAGAATTCAAAGAAGATCCACATAAAATTTCCCCAAATACACCAAGAACCACATCATATTCAAATTTTGTTAAATTCTGCATTTGATATCCTAAAACCAAATTACTTTGAACAAAATTTCCAGCTTCTATAACCTTTTGAACATTTTTTATTTTCTTATTTTTTACAAATACTTCCTGATCATGAGTTTTAATCGAACGATTTTTAAAATGTTTCAAAATCATCTTCGATAATACATCCATATCCAAATTTCCAATAATATAAATATCACAATAATTCTTTTGAAACAAATCCTGATAAGTTTCTACTAAACTATCCAAAGTAATACTTTCTAAAGCCTCAATACTCCCTAATACGCTTTTACTACTAATACTATCTGGATACATATGGGCAAGAGATTTCCGAAGAGAATAGTTCGTAGGATTTTCCTTCAAACTTTCTATTTCACTTCGTAATCGACTTTTAATAATTTGAAACGTCTTATAATCAAATTCTCCCTTACGTATATTCGGATGCAATAAAGAATCAAAAACAAAATCCATACATTCTTTTAAATAATCCTTTTCTTTTACATAATAAGGATCTAAAAAATCAAAAACAAAATTCGTAAACAAACTATTTCCTACTTTAGAAGTAACTCCATAAAAATATGCATTATAAAGTTCTTCCAACCGAGTAACAAATTCTTTTCGAGTGGGATACTTTAAAGAAGTATAACTAATCATTTCTGCTAAAAAACTTTTCGCTGTCATATCATCTTGATTCGCATCGCTTCGAAAAAGAACTTCCATATGACAATTTTTAAATTGATCCGTCTCAATAGCAAAAACTCGAAAGGAATCAAACTCATATTTTTTTAATACCATAAATTCCACCTCATATTTATATTAACCATTTTTTTCATTCTTATAATAAGAATAAACCTGTAATAAATAATTATCCGTCATTCCAGCAATAAAATCTATTACAATTCTTGCATCTGTATTATTTTTCAAATAATTTTCACTTTGATGATTTAAAAAATCTCGATATAAATAAGAATCCTTATTTTCCAAACTTTTTTCTTTCATACAAGCATCAAATACAACCAAAAACATATCTTCATAAGAACACCATTTTTTTTCATCATTTGCTTTTTTATAAATATGTTCCATATTAAAAGATTTCAATTGTTTCATCATTTGATAAACTTCTTCACTCATACACAAACTATTTTTATGAAGACTATTAGTTACAAGATCCATAATTATTGTATTAATAATTTCTCGATTATCAAGCCCTAACACATCGACAATTTCTTTCGGTATATCCTTTTTATGAAAAACCCCCAAAGTACAAGCATCTTCAATATCTCGTCCCAAATATGCAATCATATCACTAACACGAACCACACATCCTTCTAAAGTCATTGGCACTAACTTTTTAATAATCGATGAATCATGATAACTAGCTTGATA
>CAOKLK010000116.1 GCA_948469295.1 uncultured Mycoplasmatota bacterium | reverse complement strand
TATTAGTACGATTCATTACATCATTTAACTCAAAAATAAGATCTTTTATATCTTCATAGGTTAAACTTAACTTGACATATTCAGTTTTTAATCTTATTGCATAATTCATTAATTCTTGAATCAACTTTTTTATAAAAATCTTATAATCTGTTGCACTAGATTTCAAAGTATTAAATTGTTCAATTATATCTTTAACATTACTTTTAAAAACATTTTCTAACATATTTTTTATAAAAACATTGGAAATTGATCCATACGATGATAGTATATTATCTATCAAAATAGATTTAGAATTAGAGGATAGTTGATCTAATAAACTCAATGCATCTCGCATTCCTCCTTCAGAAATATAAGCAATTTCCAAAGCAGCTTCAGGAGTAATTGTGATATTTTCTTGTTCACAAACATAATTAATTTGATCAGTCAACTCTTCTAAAGTAAATTTCTTAAAATCAAATCGTTGACATCGAGACAAAATAGTTATAGGAACACTTTCAATATTTGTTGTAGCCATAATAAAAACTACATGAGAAGGTGGTTCCTCTAAAGTCAACAAAAGTGCATTAAAAGCACTAGTTGTCATCATGTGCACCTCATCTATAATATAAATTTTATACTTACTAACAGTTGGAGCTATCTTTACATTATTAATTAATTCACGAACCTCATCTACTCCATTATTAGATGCAGCATCTATTTCAATTATATCTGCACTATTAGAAAAACCTATACAAGATGAACACTTACCACAAGCTTCACCATCTACAGGATTTTCACAATTAATTGATTTGGCAAAAACCTTTGCAGTACTTGTTTTTCCAGTACCTCTAGGTCCAGTAAATATATATGCATGCGATACTTTTTCATTTTTTACTGCATTTTGAAGCATATTTTTAGTATATTCCTGCCCTATGATATTTTTAAAACTATCAGGACGATATTTACGATAAAAAACTTTATAATCCACGAAAACCACCAAATATATTATATCACAGGATTACCTTTTATTATGAAAAAAAGAAGATAAAAGTTGACGATATTCTTTTAAAAGCTCAAAATTTTCTACATTTTGATAAACAACTTTATCAAACTCCTTTTTATAAGCCTCTTTTTCACATAAATAATAAACATTTGCTAACCTAGACTGATTTATTACAGTTTCACACATTTTGCAAGGTTTTAATGAAACATATAAATCACAATCCCCTAAATTCCATCTTTTAAGCTTTTTAGAGGCCTTTTTTATAGCCAAAATCTCAGCATGAGCCATTATATCATGCTTTTTTTCACGTAAATTATAACATTTTGCAATTATTTTACCATTTTGGACTATAACAGCCCCAATTGGAACTTCTTTTTGTTGAGCGGCTTTTTTCGCTAAACTTATACACATTTCAAAATATTTTTGCATTCACATTCCTCCAGATGTTTCACGTGGAACATATTTATCAACATATTTTTTTGATTTTTATTTTTTTACTTTAAATTCCTCTAAGTTATGAACATTTTCCATGTTCCACGTGGAACATAGAAAGCATTTTTTAGCTTATTTAAAGCTTTTTTAGAAAAAAATAAGTACTTTTTAGCAAAAGAAGATGTTATGTATTATGTTTTTTCATAGTTATAAACAACAATGTTTCACGTGAAACATTAGATAAATATTATTCCAATAAAAAAGTGCACACAAACAGGGATTATATTGGCTGCTATCTTCCGATCCTGACCATTTTATAATATATTTGTTGCACATATAGATTATATCAAAGCTTTTTTTATTTATCAACAAAAACTCAGTTTTTCTATGTTTCACGTGAAACATATTTATCAACACACAAATAAATAACTTCTTTTTTATATAAGAAGTTATAAACATTTAATGTTCCACGTGGAACATTAGGTAATCATTAATTTTAAATTTTTCTACTATTTATATTAATTAATAGAAAATATGGAGAAAATTGGTGCTTTTTTTTTAGTTATAAACATTTAATGTTTCACGTGAAACATAGGAAAATAATTTTTAGTTTAGTTTTACATAAGTTATAAACATTTGATGTTCCACGTGGAACATATATTTCATTAAAATAGTTATAAACAAAAAAAATAATGTTTCACGTGAAACATTATTTTTTATTCATCGGTTTCTACATCATTAGAAAAATCTTCATGATCTACTAAACTAATAGTTGATACTGTTTGATTCTCTTTCAAATGTATTAAGCGTACTCCTTGAGTAACTCTTCCTAGAGTAGAAACTTGATCCAAAGGCATTCGTATTAACATTCCCGTATCTGTAATAATAATAACATCTTGATTCTTTCCAACAACTTTAAATGACGAAATACTACCATTTTTATCAGTAACATTCAAAGCTTTTACTCCTTTGCTACCTCTTTTAGTGCCACGATATTCACAAACGTTTGTTTGTTTTCCGTAACCTTTCTTAGTTACAATAAGAACTTTGTCATTATCCGTTGCTATTTCTGCTCCAACGCACTCACTATCACTTAAATTAATACCTCGTACTCCTGTAGCAGTTCTACCCATAACACGTAACTCTTTTTCATCAAATTTAACCATTCTACCAGCACTTGATCCTAATAAAATTAAATCTTCTCCAGTTGTTTTCTTAACAGCAATCAATTCATCATTATCTTTTAAATTAATACAAATTTTTCCTGAAGTTCTTATGCTATCAAACTCATTAATATTAGTCTTTTTCACAATTCCTGTTTTGGTTACAAATAAAAGATGTTTACAAGTGTCATCTTTTGAAATGTTGATAACACTATTAATCATTTCATCTTTCTCAATCTGCAAAAGATTAATAATAGGTAATCCCTTTGATTGACGACTATATTCTGGTACTTCGTAACCCTTCAAACGATAAACCTTACCTTTATTTGTAAAGAATAAAGCATAATCATGCGTAGATAAATTAATTAAATGTTCTACAAAATCTTCTTCATTTGTTCCCATTCCCTTAACACCTACACCTCCTCGATTTTGAGATTTAAAAGTATCTACAGTTGTACGTTTAATATAACCTTTATTAGTAAGTGCAATCATAATATTTTCTTCTGGAATCAATGATTCATCTTCAATATATTCAATCGCAGTCATATCAATATCTGTTCTTCTTTCATCAGCATACTTATTCCTAATTTCAATTAATTCCTCGCGAATAATTGCTAACACCTTTTCTTCACTTGCTAAAATAGCTCGTAATTCATCAATTAATTTTAATAATTCTGCTAATTCATTTTCTATTTTCTCACGTTCCAAGCCTGTCAAACGACGCAATTTCATTTCCAAAATAGCATTTGCTTGAATTTCATCTAAACCAAACTTTTGCATTAATTGTTCTCTTGCAATAATATCCGTTTGAGACTCACGAATTGTTTTAATAACCTCATCCAAATGATCTAAAGCTATCTTCAATCCTTCTAAAATATGAACACGCTCTTCCGCTTTTCCAAGCTCAAATTGAGTACGCCGAATAATAATTTCCTTTTGATAATCAATATATTTAGAAATAATATCCTTTAAAGGCAATACTTTAGGTGTTTGCTGATCCAACATTAAGAAATTAATCCCAAAAGTTGTTTGAAGTTGTGTATGTTTATAAAGATTATTTAACACTACATTCGCATTAGCATCTCTCTTCAAATAAATAACTACACGAAC
>CAOKLK010000115.1 GCA_948469295.1 uncultured Mycoplasmatota bacterium | reverse complement strand
TAAATCCATATGTATTATACCAAAAAATATTAGGAATTCAAATAAAACTCTAATAATTCATTAAAAATTCACTCATTTCTGTACTAATATATCGATTAAAAGGAGCGGTATAATCTTTTACCCCATCATAATGACTCAAATGAGGTGTAACCAAAACCATACTATAAACCCCTTCTTTTTTTGGAGCTACCATAGCAAAAGTTGAACTAATTGTTTTGACATCTATCACTCCATCTCCGTTGGAATCATAAAAAGACTCACTAGTTCCTGTCTTTCCATAAGCAGAAATATCCTTACGAACATAACCAGAACCCGTTCCATTATATAATACTTGTCGAAACCCTTCCTTAATTCGATCATAATAATGAGATTCCAAAGCAATTTTAGAAAGTTCTTTAGTTTCTTGACGAACAATCACCTCTCCACTTGGACTCTTTATTTCCTTCATTAAACTCAAAGAATTTCTAACTCCATTCGTATGAATCGTATTAATATATTGCAAAAGTTCCAAAGGCGTATAGGTATCATACTGACCAATAGTCAAATTAAGAAGCAAATCATCACTCATATTAGATCCAATCATGCCAATCTGCTCATTTGGCAAATCAATTCCAGTTTTACTTCCAAGTCCATAACTAGCAAATACATTACGATACTTTTGAAAAACTTCTGCACTCGCATCTAATTTCATATTATAAGAATATTGCTTTCCAGATACCTTAATAGCAGTTAAAAATTGATAATAATTACTAGACCATTTTAAAGCACTAATATCATCTAACAAACCAAGTTCTTTATAAGAACACTTTTCTGGCACCAAATAAAGTTTAACACAAGAATCCCGAATCTTTTGATCCTCTTGAATCACACCATTTAAATACCCTACAGTATGACTTGCACCCTTCACAATACTTCCCGAAGTAAAAGCTGACAACATTGTATTTAAAGTCACCTCTTGAAACGAAGTATTCTTCCCATTTTCTATAAGCCTTTCCCCACTGATCGCCAAAATTTCTCCAGTATTCGGATCTCCAATAATAGCATAATTTTCCTTCAAAAACTCTGTATTTGGAAGCTTCTTCACGCGAAGTAAAGTATCTTTCATCACTTGTTCCAATTTTTCCTGAATTGAAATATCAATAGACAAATACAAATCATTTCCTCGCTCTGCTTCTTGTACCAAAGATAAAGATTTATCGGAATTTACATAATAAACTGCTTTCTTTCCACGTAAATAAGATTCGTATTGTAACTCCAGATAACTAATTCCTACAACATCATTAAGACCATAACCCAAACTTAAATACTCATCTTTCTTCTCTACTGGTAACCCTTCATTCAAAGATCCAAAAACACTGCGTAACAAATCTCCTTTTGGATACGTTCTCTTCCAATAAGAATCTACAAAAATAGAAGAAATATTGGCTTCTAAAATTTTAGCAACCAACGAATCATCGGCATCCTTATTTAAAACTTTATTTTGGTAAACATATCCCTCATTCATTAAATGATACATGTGAGCAATCATTTTTTCTTCATGGGTAAAAGAATCAATGACCGAAGATGGAATTCGCTCTCGCATTAACTCCTCTAACCAACCAGAATCCTTTTTTCGTTCTTGAACCAATTGTTTTTCTTCTTCTGTAATATAACCCATTACTTCTTCTTTTTCTTTCAAAGCATAATAATTTCGCCATTCCTTCTCAGTTCCCTCATCTACAGAAAAATAAGATATTAAAATCTTAGCAAGTTCTACTTCCTCCAAAAAACTTGGTTGATTAATTTTACGATAAACAATTCGATGAACCAAAGTATTATCTACCAAAACAACGCCATTTCGATCCAAAATTCTTCCCCTTGGAGCACTATCTCCTTCAAAATAAATTTCTGTTTTATTTTGAAGAAGCAACTGATAATCCTCTCCTCTAGTAAAATTCAAATAAAAAATTCTTCCAAATATAATAGAATTCAACACAACTAAAATCAAATAAAAATACCAAAAAGATTTTTTTTTCATAAATCTCACCATTACTAGTATTCTTTTTTTTATAAAATTCATACAATAAGAATAGGTGAGAAAAATGTTTAATATAATCGGAAGATACATGGAAAAACTAACCATCCAAGATATCAATAACTTTGCCATCAAAAACAATGTAAATTTAAGTGATGAAGAACTAAACTTTACTTATACATTTGTCAAAAAAAATTGGAATACCATTTTAAGTAATCCCAATTTATTTCATTTAGAACGATACAAAGAAAAATATTCAGAAGAAAACTATCACAAAATCAATCATTTAATCAAAGAATATTTAAATCGTTATGGTTCTTTACTAAAATAATCTCTAATATGATCATATAACGATGGATCAAATATTTGATTTCGAATCATTTGAATTTCAAAACGATATGGAGGATATACCCGCTTTTTATCTTCTGCATCAACTCCAATAAAAGGTGTTTCTAATATTTTAGGAACTTTTTTTAATTTCTCAGAATAACAAATATCATGTAGAATCTGAAATCCTAATTTTCCAAAACCGATATTTTCATGACGATCTTTATGAGCTCCCAATTCATTTTTGCTATCATTAATATGAATACATCCAATCAAATCTAGCCCAATTTCTTGATCAAAAAGATCTAAAAAAGCATCAAAATCTGCTAAATCATAACCAGCATCATGCAAATGACAAGTATCCAAACAAACCCCCATCAATTTTTTTTCATGAACTCCTTCTAAAATAATTTTAATTTCTTCTAAATTAGAACCACATTCATTGCCCTTACCAGCCATAGTTTCTAATAAAATTTGACAAGTTTGATCCTCACGAATTACCAAATTTAAAGCATCTATAATATTTTGTAATCCTTCACTTTTGGAAATTCCGACAGCACTTCCCGGATGTAAAACTATTTTCGTAATTCCCATCATCTCACAACGTAATATTTCATTTTTTAAAAATTGAATACTAAATTGCCATTTCGAAAGATCATTTTTATTTGCCAAATTAATAATATAAGGAGCATGACAAACAATATGCTCTATTTCTATTCCATGCGTTTTAATATAAGAATGAAACTCCTTAATATATTCAGGATTTAATTCTTTTCGTAAAGTATTTTGAGGTGCTCCAGTATAAAACATAAAAGCATTTGCTCCATAAGTTACGGCATCTTTTGCACTACCCAAAACCTGTTCATTAGAAAAGGACACATGACATCCTAAAATCATAATATCACCACCAAAAGTATAACATAGAAAAAGTAAAATTAAAAATAGGAACCAGTTAGCACTATACGAAAACTTTCTCCTGCTCAGGAATCTCCAAACACTCGATCAAAATTAAAAATTCCTGTATTCGCCCATTCTTGATTTCCATATGTCTGCTTTTCTTACAGTTCCATTCTCATCAATTGTAATTGGTATTAATCCTTCTGATAAGATTGGATCCGTTCCATGTAAGATTTCTTCTTTATAATGTTCTTTATAATCTATGGTTACTTCAAAGTATTTTCCTTTTTCATTATTTTGATCATTTTCTTCATCATTAATATATTCTATTAATACATAATAAGTTTTATCGGTATTATATCTTACTTCGATTTCTTTACTTTCTGTACATATCTACTTGCATCTACTTTATTATTTGTATCTAATTCATATACAGAATACTTCACATGATT
>CAOKLK010000114.1 GCA_948469295.1 uncultured Mycoplasmatota bacterium | reverse complement strand
TAAATGCCATTGGATTAGTATATTTAAAAAATACAATCAATCCCCTTGCCAAAAAGTTTGTTGATATTGTTTTAAATCATTAATTTATTATGAATTTTTACATAGTATTATGAAAAATTGATATTTTACTACTGATTGAAATATCTTTATAATACACATATTTCTAAAAAAGGAGAGAGATATGTGAATTTTAAAGATTTTTTTATTTCATCATTAATAAAACATAATAATCAAGAAAAAATAAAATACGCTTTGGAACATTCAAATTTCTGTTCGAATAGAGTAAATAAGAAACCCATTGTTTGCTTAATTGGAATCGGACCACATGCCAAAAGAATTTATTTAAATTATTTAAAAAAAAATCATCTAGAATTAGCATTAGTAGTAGAATTAGAATCAAAGGAAGTAGAAACTAGAGAATATTTAAATGAATTAGGTTTTAAAGATAGTTATATTTATGTAATTCCAGATATATATAAAGACAAAGAGCAATTACCTAAAAAAAATGCGAAGAATTTAAAAGAATTTTGTCAAAATTTAAAAGTTAGTCATATAATAATTTCAACAGAACCAAAAGCCCATCATATGTATTTAGAATTTGCCCTAAAAAATAGTATTCATGTATTAACAGATAAGCCAATCACAGTAGTAAAAAATATGTATAAAAATTCCAATATCAAAAAAATAAAAAAACAGTATTATAAATTATTAAAACTATCCAAAAATACATCTATAAATTGTGCAGTAATGTGTCAAAGAAAATACCACCGTGGATATGAATATATAAAAAAATTACTCACTTCTATAGTAAAGCAATATCAAATTCCCATTACTTACATTGATATTTATCATTGTGATGGAAATTGGGAAATGCCTCATGATTTAAATAAAGAAAATCATCCCTATAAATATGGATATGGAAAACTCTTTCATAGTGGATATCACTTTATTGATCTTTTAAGTGATTTAATTAAAATAAATGATTATTTACCGAACAATAAATTAATCGCCAAAGGAGAAGTATATGCAAATTGTTTTACTCCTCAAGAGGAATTAACAGTTTGCAATTTAAATGATTTAAAAAGATTATTTAAAAATCAAAAAATGCCTATCTATTATAGAGAAAATAAAAATCCCAAATTTAATAATTTTGGCGAAAAAAATTTCTATGGTTTATTTCAATTTCAAAATAAACAAAGACATACTATTACCACTGCAAGTTTAAATTTATTGCATTATGGATTTTCTAGACGAGGATGGATCACTTCTAAAGATTTTTATAAATCCAATGGACGAGTACGTCATGAGTATTTAAATATCCAAGTAGGACCTTTAATGAATATTAAAGTACATAGTTATCAATCTAAAGAAATAAAGAATCGAGAGACAATGGAATTAGAGGAAAAAGTAGGAGGTCTAGAACATTTTGATATTGAAATTTATCGAAATGTGGATTTGATTGGTGGAAAATCATATGAAAAAATTCAATTAGGAGACTTATATTCTAAATTAGAAAAAAAGAATATTTTAGGATATAATGAATTAGCGAGAGAAATGTTATTAAACGATTTCTTTAAAAATAAAATCAAAAAAGGGTTATTAAAAAATCATGTACTGGGAATGGAAATTTTATCTAGTTGTGCCAAACAAATTCCTAAAAATTTCAAAAAATATCATCAAAAGGAAAAGATTAAAATAAAATCACGAAGAAAATATCCTGATATAGATTATTTAAAAACTTTCTCAAATAATAAAAATAATAACGATGAAAAAATATTTGTGAAAGATTTTACAAGAAACGTTAAAACATCTGAATTTGGTGTTGTTTTGAATTATTTAAAAAATAAAAAATGTTATGAGATTTATAACTATATAATAGAAAACAATGAGATTGCAAGTACTTTAAATTATAAATTATTTCAAAACATTTTCTTAGCTTTAATTTATTTTTATTATATCAGTTTTTTTATGAAATATAAAAATACCACCAAAATAGCCAAAGCACTTTTAAAGATCTAAATTTTTGTTGATTTCAAACGTAAAATGATTGTATTTTAAAGGGCTTTGTAATAGAATACAAGTAGAAGGAGGTATCTTATGGATTTGTGGATCGTTTGGTTAATCATTATCATCGCTTTATCCTTCATTGAAGCATGTACAGTAAACCTAGTTTCCATTTGGTTTATCATTAGTGCCTTAATTTCTCTTGCAATGTCTTTTTTTGATATCCCATTCATCTGGCAATTTGGAGTATTTGTACTTCTAGGAATTTTATTAATGATTACAACAAAACCAATTTTAAAAAATTGGATGAAACCCAAAAATATTAAAACAAATATCGATCGCATCATTGGAATGACTGGTGTCGTAACCGAAGAAATCACCAAAAATAATATTGGTGAAGTAAGAGTCGATGGGAAAAAATGGAGTGCTGTAAGTACCAAAAAAATATCGATCGACGAAGAAGTCATCATTGATGAAATCGATGGAGTAAAATTAAAAGTTCATAAACTAGAAAAATAAGGAGGTTATGTTTATGCCAATTTTAATTGCAATTTTAATTATTGTGGCAATTATCTTAATTCCATGTGTTAAGGTCGTACCACAAGCCAAAACGTACGTTATCGAACGTCTTGGATCATATTATGTAACATGGGAAAATGGACTTCACTTTAAAGTTCCATTTATTGATCGAATTGCTAAAGTCGTGTCTTTAAAAGAAACAGTAAAAGACTTTGCGCCACAACCAGTAATAACCAAAGATAATGTAACGATGCAAATTGACACTGTAGTATATTTTCAAATTACCGATGCAAAATTATACACATATGGAGTAGACTATCCAATTAGTGCAATCGAAAATTTAACTGCCACTACCTTAAGAAACTTAATTGGAGAACTAGAACTAGATCAAACATTAACTTCAAGAGATATCATCAATTCAAAAATGCGTGCCATTTTAGATGAAGCAACTGATCCTTGGGGAATTAAAGTAAATCGTGTCGAAGTAAAAAATATCCTTCCACCAAAAGATATTCAAGAAGCAATGGAAAAACAAATGCGTGCCGAACGCGAAAGACGTGAAAAAATATTACAAGCGGAAGGAGAAAAAAAATCTTCAATTTTGATTGCAGAAGGAGAAAAAGAAAGTGCAATTTTAAGAGCAGAAGCTGATAAAGAAGCTAGAATCAAAAGAGCGGAAGGAGAAGCTGAAGCTTTAATTAAAATCAAACAAGCCGAAGCAGATGGAATGAAATTACTAAAAGAAGCCCAAGCAGATGAATCTGTTCTTCGCTTAAAAAGTTATGAAGCTCTATCTCATATTGCGGATGGACAATCAACCAAAATTATTTTACCAGCAGAGTTAAATGGAATTGCCTCTTTTGGTACAGTATTAAAAGAAACTCTAAAAGATGATAAAAAATAGACCATCGAGTTTCTTTTTTTTGTGAAATACTATTTCTGATCACTAGAAATCTTTTTCGCATGCAAAACAATTTTATTATCATTATTAGAACAAGTAGAAAGAGTAAGAATTTGATCTGTACTATCCAAAGAAACGGAAAAATCAAAACGACTTCGACTTGCCAAATTGCTTAAAAAATGTGAAAAATCTTCATCATTTGCAAAAAATACTTGCAAATAATCTGATGTTGTTGGAATTTCATAAATACTAAAAATTTGCCACAATGAAT
>CAOKLK010000113.1 GCA_948469295.1 uncultured Mycoplasmatota bacterium | reverse complement strand
TTATTTCTTCTTTTAATTTTTTGGTATCAAATTGTTCGTAAACTGATTTTCTTATTAATGTTATATTTTCCGAATATTCTTTTGATATTTCTTCTATCTTTTTTGGAAAATTTAAAATTTCAGCTTTGGTTATTATTTCTTTCATAATAACTATGTTCCTTTCAAAATTGTATTTTATTTTAAAAATTAAAATAGCACTTGTCAAGTGCAATAAAAAAAAGAATTAAATCGATTTGCATATTTAATTCATTTTACAATATTATACTCGTATAAAAAGCAATGTCTAGTACTTTTTTGGTGCAAATTTAGTGTCAATTTTAGTTCATTTATAGTATCTATAAATTTCATTTTAAACCGTCGAAACTTTTGATTTCGGATGTTTATTATTTCTCATTTCATTTTTAATCGGTGGAACCTATTCCACCAGTTCTAATTCCTTTGGCATTATCTTGATCTGTAATTAAGAATTTTTGAAAAATTATTTGACCAATACAATCTCCTTTTTTGATGGTGATTTCATGATCTAATATATTGTAATATTGAAAGAAGAAGTGACCGTCATTGGTTTCGTTTTCATAATAATCTGCATCCACAATTCCGATACTGTTTGCCATTACTAATCCTTTTTTGGGTCCTGAGCTTCGATTGATTAACATAAAATATTCATCTTCCATGCAATAAGCTTTCAGTCCTGTGGGTATTAATGTCGGTTTGCATCCTTTTTGAAAAGGAGGAATGGTAACATCTTCAGCTGCTTCTACATCATATCCAGCCGAATGTTTGGTTTTACGTTCTGGTAAATGAATATCTTTTTCTTCGTACCCTTTTGCTATTTCGAATCCTCTTGTTTTTAACATGTTACTTCACATCTTTCTAGTTCATCTAAATATTTTATTGCTTTGATTGCTGCAATGGTTCCATCTGATACAGCAGTAGTTAATTGATATACTTCTTTTTCACGACAGTCCCCCACTGCATAAATTCCTTCTTCAATGACACATTCTTTTTCAGTAATTATGAAATTTTGATCATTGGTTTTGGCAATGTTTTTTACACAGTTATTTTCTGGCATTTGTCCAATTGCTAAAAATAAACCTTTGATTTTTAATGTTTGTTCTTGATCTTTCTTTTTTATGATAATGGCTTCTAATTCGGTTTCTCCCTCTAATTTTTCCACTGTAGTTTCAAAAAGAATTTCGACATTTTTGACTTGTTTTAAAGTTTTTTGTAACGAAGCTTCAGCTTTTAAATGATCTTTTCGGACAATTAAGTATACTTTTTGACAAATACTCGCTAAGTCTAAGCAATCTGTTACAGCGGTATTTCCTCCCCCTACTACAGCGACGATTTCATTTTTATAAAATGCTCCATCACAAACGGTACAAAAAGATATTCCGTTTCCAATCAATTCCTCTTCGTTTGGTAGCCCTAATTTTTTATGTTTGGTTCCTGTGGCAATGATTACGGATTTGGCTTCATAGCTTTGATTTTCTCCAATAATTTTTTTGATTGGTCCTTTCTCGATGGAAAGTATTTCATCAAATTCTACATCCCCTCCTAGGTTCATCATTTGTTCATATAAATTGTTTGCTAAATCCATCCCACTGGTTTTGATAAATCCAGGAAAGTTTTCCACAAGTGGAGAGGAGGAAATTTTTCCTCCAATGGTTTCTTTTTCGATGACTAGTACTTTTTTATTAGCTCTTAAGGCATAGATGGCAGCCATCATTCCCGCAGGACCACATCCTATAATTACGATATCATAAATCATTTTATTGTCCGATAAACTTTCTAATATTGGAAACGTTATTTATTTTTTCTATTTCGCCATTTTTGATCACAATTAAGGTTGGAGCTTGTTTAATTCCAAATTCTTTGGTTAATTCTGGTTCTTTTTCGGCATCTATGGCACGATATTTTATGTTTCCTTCTTCTAGAAATTTTTTGGCCATACTGCAATTTGGACATTTTTCTCTTTCAAATAATATGATTTCATCTTTTCTTTTTTTGGTTTTGGTTTCTTTTGGTTCATATTCATATACTAAACGTTGTTTGAATTCTTGACTTTTTCCATCGTTCCAATTTTTTACTGGACGATAATATCCTGTAATTCTACTATATACTTCTGATTCTTTTCCACAAGTTGGACAAGTATAATGTTCTCCTAGAATATATCCATGTTCTTTACATACAGAATAAGTTGGAGATAAAGTGTAATATGGTAAACGATAATTTTCGGCAATTTTTCGAATTAAGTTCGCAGCTGATTTCCAATCACTAATTCTTTCTCCTAAGAAACAATGGAAGACTGTTCCAGAAGTATAAAGAGTTTGTAATTCATCTTGGATATCTAATGCTTCAAATATATCGTTGGTATATCCAACTGGTAAGTGAGAACTGTTTGTATAATATGGAGCTTCTTCACAGTTAGATGCAGTAATAATTTCTGGGAATCTTTCTTTGTCATGTTTTGCAAAGCGATAAGAAGTTGATTCTGCTGGGGTTGCTTCTAAGTTATAAAGATCGCCATATTCTTCTTGATAATCTGATAATTTTTCTCTCATGAAATTTAGTACTTCTTTGGCAAATTTTTGAGTTTTTTCTTTGGTTAAATCTTCTTTGATCCATTTGGCATTTAATCCTGCTTCGTTCATTCCTACTAATCCAATGGTTGAGAAATGGTTATTAAAAGTACCTAAGTATTTTTTCGTATAAGGATATAGTCCTTCATCTAATAATTTAGTAATGACATTTCTTTTTAATTTTAAAGAACGTGCAGCGATATCCATTAGTTTTGTTAATCTATCATAGAAATCTTTTTCATCTTTTGATAGATAAGCTATTTGAGGAAGATTGATGGTTACTACTCCTACAGATCCTGTACTTTCACCACTTCCGAAGAATCCTCCAGATTTTTTTCTTAATTCTCTAAGATCTAAGCGAAGACGACAACACATACTACGTACATCACTTGGTTCCATATCACTATTAATATAGTTTGAAAAATAAGGAGTTCCATATTTCGCTGTCATTTCAAATAGTAATTTATTGTTTTCGGTTTCACTCCAGTCAAAATCTTTGGTAATTGAATAAGTGGGAATCGGATATTGGAATCCTCTACCATTGGCATCTCCTTCGATCATAATTTCGATGAATGCTTTGTTCACCATATCCATTTCTTTTTTACAATCTTTGTATTGGAAATCACATTCTTTTCCCCCAACGATACAGTTTAATTCTGCTAAATCATTTGGAACATTCCAGTCTAGGGTAATATTGGTAAATGGTGCTTGAGTTCCCCATCTACTTGGTGTATTTACTCCATACACAAAAGATTGAATGCATTGTTTTACTTCATGTTAAGATAGATTATCTTCTTTGACTAATGTTTCTAAATAGGTATCTTATGATGAGTAAGCTTGTGCTCCAGCCCACTCGTTTTGCATAATTCCAAGGAAGTTAACCATTTGATTACAAAGAGTTGATAAATGTTTGGCAGGAGAAGAAGTGATTTTTCCAGTAATTCCTCCTAAACCTTCCACAATTAGTTGTTTTAAACTCCAACCAGCACAGTATCCTGTTAACATGCTTAAATCATGAATATGCATCGCAGCATCGCGATTAGATAAGGAAATAGCTTCATCATATACTTCACTTAAACAGTAGTTTGCATTAATAACTCCTGAGTTACTTAATATTAATACTCCTACT
>CAOKLK010000112.1 GCA_948469295.1 uncultured Mycoplasmatota bacterium | reverse complement strand
CTAGTTCTTGATTTAATATTTTTTTGCTACCCTCTGTGACAGGTACAGCTAATCCATTTTTTATTAAAAAATTATTGGCATATCCATCTGATACATTAATAATTTCATCTTTTTTTCCTTGTTTTTTTACATCTTGTAATAAAATTACTTTCATAGACCCTCCTATATGACGGCTTTATTATATCAAAAATTACATAAAAAAAGAACCCTTTGTTCTTAGTAATTTTTAGAATTTATTTTTTTATTTCGTCATTTTTCGAATATAATCTGTATTATAAATCACTTGTTTTTTTAATTTTCTTTTTAGAGAAAAGGAAATATGTGCATGAATTTGACTTTGCATTTTTTGATAAATGTTTCGCAATTTCATTTCTTTTATTGATTCCATTTTCTCTTTTAATACTTCTATCTCTTCTTTTTCCGCTTGCATTAGAAATGTATTTAATGTTTCTAATGGTACTTCCATTTTTTTTACTTCGGAATATTTAAATGAAAAACTATAAGGACTTATTTCATCAAAAAATATGCTGCCATACTTTTCAAAATCATAAAATGGAGATACTTTTGGTTTTGTATTTCCATAAATCTCTAAATTGGTTTCATGTAGATCACGGTTTCCAAATAGTAATTGATAAATAAAGCATTCTAATGTTTTTTTCTTCAACTCCTCTAGATCTTTGTCTTCTATATTTTCAAAAAAATTTGAATAAGCTGAAATTACATTTTGATAACAATGAATTGTAGCTGGGGTTCCAATTTTCTTATCTGGATTTAAAATTTTATAAAGTGAATAAGTTGGTAGGTTATCCACATTGTATTGTTTTGAAATTACACCATAATAATTTTCGTACTTGGCGAGATCATAATGAACATTTTTTTCATTTAAGGCATCATAAATAAATCCAAAAAACATTTCTTTTATGGCTTCATTTTTATCACCTGTTTTAAATAAATATTCTGTTCCATCAATTTCAAACCAACCTAAACAACTTCTACCGTCTGTTTCTTTGTGGAAAAAATTTCTCACTCCCAGTTCTTTTAAATCAATAAATCCATTTGTTCTTTTCATAATAATCCCCCTTTTATGCTACATTATTAACTTTCTGTCTCTTTTTTGATGATGGTTTTAATTTTTTGATTTCTTTTAATTTCTTATCATAATCTTTTATTAAATCCGTTTTTATTTCTTTTGGTATTTGATATTTTATTTTTTCTTCTATTTTTCTAAAAATCTCGTCATAATCAAGTATAATTAACCTATCTATATATCCAAATAGTTTTTCAATATAGAATTGATCTGATACATTGATAAAGTCTTGTATCATTTCTAAATGAGTTTGATCTGTAGTGGTTGGAATAGCTTTCAAATCATAATTTGAATTAAAATCTGGATCCCCTGCTAATCCACATCTTTCATAATCAAAATTTGGCGATAAATATGGCTCTTCATTATCGATGATAATAATATTGGTATAATTTAAATCATAATTAAAACTTATAATTTGAAATAAAAAACTTTCCATTATTTGATCCATAAGTTTTTGTACTAGTTCATTTTTTCTTGGATGATCTTTATAATAATATAATAAGACCCACCAAATAGTTTCTAGATTATAGTTTTCATCTATATCCGATGTAACAAATAGATCTGGATGCATTTTCATAAAATTCTTATAATTTTTTAAGATCTCATATAAATTTTTGGTTGGTTCGTTTTTTAAATTAAAATTTTTTGATATAATTGCTTTTTTCCCATTAATGATTGCGGAAATATATTCTATAGTTGGTATTTTTAAATATTTGGCTATTTCTTCATAAAATAGTTCCTTAAAAATATCCGATTCATTACGATATTTTACATAGTATTCTTCTTGATCCATTTTTATTTTTATACCTGAACTCCCTCCACAAACATATTCTTTTGTTTCTTTCAGATCTGGGTCTTCTATTATTAAATATCCATTTTTTATCATACTACAATCCCTTTCTTTTCGGTATTTATTTTATACTTTCTTTTGGAATTGTCAACCTTAAATTATATTCTCTTTCTTTGAAATATTTATTTATTATATTTATTACTTGTAAAATTTTTTTCTTATAATCTAAGCTAAGGTATTGTTTTATTTCTTGGGAGATCGTTGTATTAATTTTCTTTTCTATGTTTTTAAAAATCTCTAATATAGATATTTGTTGGATTTTTGAGGCATATTCTTTTAGTTTTTTAGTATATTGTTTATCTGATAGTGTTATGAATTCTTCTATAATATCTTTGGCAGTCGTTTTTTTAACCATTTTAAAAGGAGTTACGGATAGAAAAAAGTTATAATCATTATTTTCAATATTTACCAGTCCACATGATCCATAATCAAAATTTGGTGATAGTCTTGGAACTTCTGTTCCTAAAATGATAAGATTTTCAAAATGGAAATCTGAGTTAAAACTTAAAAGTTGAAATATAAAATAGGTAACTATTTGATCCATTAGTTGTTGGACTATTTTTTCTTTTTGAGGATGATTTCTATAATAATAATCTAAAGACATCCAAATGTCTTCCAAATTAAATGTGTTTTCAATCATCATTTCAAGTTGAAATATTTCTTGGTTATTACAAATTACTTCCTCGTAAAAAACTGTTAAAATTTCTAACATGGTTGTTACTTTTTCTCGGGTGGAATTAAAATTTTTACAAATTACTCCATTATGATTCGCAATTTTAGCTAAGTCATAAGACACTGTGGGTATTTTTAATATTTTCGCAATTTCTTCATAAAACAATTCCGTGTATAATTCATAAATTGTTCCTGTTTTAAAATAGTATTCTTCATTATTATATTGAATCCAAAATCCATAATGAGATCCACGATTTTTGTTCTCATTTATTTTTTTGCCATTTATTATTAAATATCCATTTTCTCGCAATTCCATTCACCTTAAGTTTGAATTATAACACATTTTTTGCGAATATCTATAAATTTCCAAAAAAAAAGACTTAAAGTCTTATTTTACAAATGGAATTAAAGCCATAAATCTTGCATATTTGATTTGTTCTGCAATATGTCTTTGATGTTTTGAACAAGCTCCTGTCATTCTTCTTGGCATGATTTTTCCTTTTTCATTAATATATTTATTAATAATCATAACATCTTTATAGTCTACACTTTTTCCAGCACACATTTGACAAATCTTTTTCTTTTTACGTCTAAATTCTGCCATTAGTTAATCTCCTTTCTCTTAGAATGGTAAATCATCATCAGATAAAGCAATTTCTTCTCCAAAGTCTTTGAATGGATCTTCTCCTATATTCGCTGTTGGTGCTTCACTGGTATTATAATCATCTTGATATGATGGCATTGGATCTCCAAATGATTCGTTTGGTACAAAGTTATTTGCGTCATTTGAATTTCGTGATCCTAAGAAGGTTACGTTATCGGCAATGATATCTGTCGTATATCGTCTAGTTCCATCTTGTCCATCATAACTTCCAGTTTGAATTCTTCCATCCACTGCAACTTGTGTTCCTTTGGTACAATATCTTGCTATATTTTCTGCTTGTCTTCTCCAAGCTACGCAATTAATAAAGTCTGCTCCTCGATCTCCAGAAGTCCCTGTAAAAGGTCTTTGTACCGCAATGGTAAATCTAGTTACTTGGGTACCACTTGCAGTTGTACGCATTTCTGGATCTCTAGCAAGTCTTCCGATTAAAATTACTTTATTCATATTTTAC
>CAOKLK010000111.1 GCA_948469295.1 uncultured Mycoplasmatota bacterium | reverse complement strand
CACAAATGGGAATGGATAATAATAATTTCCAAAATAATATGGGTATGAATCCACAAATGGGAATGGATAATAATAATTTCCAAAATAATATAGGTATGAATCCACAAATGGGGATGAATGGTTTTGATAATAATGTTTTTGGTTCAGTTCCAACTCCACCTCCTATCATGAATGATGGAAATAAAAAGGGTGGAAAAAAGTTATCTAAAAATACGATTATCATCATTATAGTAATCTTGATTCTTCTTATTGGTGTAGGTGTTTATTTTCTTCTTCAAATGACTTCAAAACCAAAAGGGAATATTACTTTAAACGATCCAATTCAATGGAATCTTGGAACAAATTTGTCAACTAATGTTGGTGATTATGCTTCCATTACAGGTTTTGATGTTTCATCTTGTTCTTTGGATGTTTCTAAAGTAGATGTGACGAAAATTGGACAATATGATTTTAGTGTTACTTGTGGAACTACTTCAAGAGCTGGTAAAATTGTAGTTCAAGATAAAACAGCTCCAATTGTTTCTGTAAAAGAAGTCAAGGTTGTACCTGGTACAAGTGTTAGCTTAGAAGATTTTGTAGTTTCTTGTAATGATAGTTCTAATTGTTCTTATCAATTAGAAGATAATTCCCAATCTTTGGAGGAATTGGTTATGAATGAAGGAGTATATCATCTAAATTTAATTGTTTCTGATGATTATAATAATCAAGTAACTGTTGAATTAACGTTAAATGTTTCTAATGATGCTCCAGTGAGAAGTTTGTATTGTACTTTAGCGTCTGCAATGGATGATACTTATCATGCGACTTTAGAGACTTCTTATAATTATGATATTAATAATGATGAATTGTTAGTATCTTCTCAAAAAGAATTATCTTATATCTTTGAAAATGAAGAAGATTATTTGAAAGCTAAAGAAGAATATTTAAATAAAACTGGTCAAATTGTTAGTTTTGATGATACTCGTTTTGTAATTACCATAATTAGTGATTTAACAAATACAGAATTGGGAACTGAGTTTAATGTTAATCCTTTTCCAACAAATTATAGTGATTTAAAAGAATTTCATTTGAATCAAGGAATTTCTTGTAAAAATCGTTAACGTAAAATGAAACTTATGTTTTTGAAAAACATAAGTTTTTTTGGCTTCTGTAATAGGTAAGTTGTGTTTATTTTCATATACTTCATTAGGAGGAAAATATGAAAAAATTGAAAATATGTGTTTATGCCATTACAAAAAATGAAAGTAAATTTGTTAAACGTTTTGTAGAATCAATGAAAGAAGCAGATGGTATTTATGTATTGGATACAGGAAGTACAGATGATACAGTTAGACTATTGGAAGAAGAACAAGTGCATGTGACTGTAAAGAAATTTGATCCTTGGCGTTTTGATGTGGCCAGAAATGAATCTTTGGAACTGGTTCCTTTGGATTGTGATTTGTGTGTATGTGTTGATTTGGATGAAGTTTTTGAAAAAGGTTGGAGAGAAAAATTAGAAAAATTATATTTGAAGCATTCGTTTACTCGTTTAAAATATTTATATCATTGGAGTCATGATGAAAAAGGAAATCCTGCTACGACATTTCATATTAGTAAAATTCATACAAGAGCAGGATATTATTGGAAACATCCAGTTCATGAAGTTTTAGTATGTGAGGAAAATTTTCCAGAAGTAGAATTTTTAACTAATGATATTGTAGTTCATCATTATCCTGATGATACAAAATCTCGTAGTAGTTATTTGCCTTTATTAGAAATGAGTGTTTTAGAAGATCCAGAAGATGATCGTAATATGCATTATTTGGGAAGAGAATATATGTATTATCAAAAGTGGGATGAATGTATTGCAACATTGCATCGTCATTTGAACTTGCCAAAAGCTTTATGGAAAGATGAAAGATGTGCTTCTATGCGTTTTATGGCACGAAGTTATAAACAAAAAGGTTTTATTGAAGAAGCTATAATGTGGTATCAAAAAGCAATCATAGAAGCACCTTATCTTCGAGAAGGGTATTTGGAGTTAGCTTTTTTAGAATTTGAACAAAAAGATTATACTTCTTGTTATGAGCATTTGATGGGTGCTTTAGAAATTAAAGAGAAGAGTATTAGCTATATTAATGAAGTGTTTGCTTGGAATGAATATATTTACGATTTGCTTAGTTTAGTTTGTTATGAACTTGGAATGTATGAAGATGCTAGAAATTATTCTTTGATTGCCATTTCAATGAATGATCATGATGAAAGACTTCAAAATAATTTAAAAATGATTGAAGAAAAAATCCCTCTTATTGGGGATTAGATCTTTTTGGCATGAACTACTAATCGTTCGTTGTCACCTGTACAAGTAGAAAGTGTTAATATTTTATCGCTAGGAGAAATATCTACGTTAAAGTTATTAATGCTTCTACTTTTTATTTTGGTAATGTATTCTAGAAAGTCATTTTCACTTGCAAAATCAGTAATTAAATAGTCAGATGTTTTATTAATTCGATAAATGGAAAATATTTTCCAGTTCATGGTTTCATACATTGTGTTAAAAGAGATTGTTAGGTTTTCTTCTTTGGTATACCAACTTCGATTGGCAGCTTTGTGTAGAGTTCCAAACATGATGCCACTGTAATACATATTATGACCATAGATAATGGTATTTTGGTTTAATTCTTTATCATTGTTTCGATAATCCATATAAATCCATCCATTGATGTCTTCTTGTTTATATAAATTATTTTTTAAGTAAAAATTGTTATCTGTTCCTTTTACTACAGGATAATCAATTTTAGTATTGTTAACTTTTAACCAACCAACTGTATCTTCATTAATGCTTAATAAAGAAGCAATGTAATTATTTTTAATGATATAGTTATCACTCGATTCAATATCAAGAGTACCGTTTTGAGTCGAATTGTTTTCAATCACATTTTGAATGTTTTCTTGAATGGAATCTACTTTTTTCATATCAAAATAATTTCTTGTTCCAACGTAAGCTAACATAGATCCTACTAAAATAAAAATGATTAATCCACATATTTTTATGGTATTAATGATAATTTGTTTGAAAATATTGTCTTTTAAATAGTCGTCTGAGTAAGTTAAGGTACATTTTATTTTATAGTTTTTCCATTTTTTATTTAGTTCTTTTAAATATTCTACTTGATCATCTTTGATAAGAGATCCAGGAATTTCAATGGTAACATTTTTTAAATGATTTTCTTTTACGGTTTGTATTAAAAATTCTACATCATTTCTATTAAAACAACTGATATGAATATTTTTTAAATATCTATTAATTTTAGTAAATGTAATGAAATCTGCTTGATCATCTTTGCTTAAGGGAAGCGTCATTCTAATATGTCCTTGATAATAAATTTTAGAGTATTGAATTAAATTATTTTCTTGCATAAAATTGGAGGTATAGAAAAATTCACTTCTTGTTTCTACTTTGATGTAATCGCGATCGAGCATTTCGATTAGAAAACCAGGAATGTTGTAACAATCAATTTTTTCAATGTATTTGGATTCAATTAGTTTTTCACATATTGAGAAGGTAAGGGTTTCATCACTTTTAATTTTTATATTTTTGATGGAAGAGATGTTTTTTAAAAAGGGAAGAATGAAAAGGGTTAGTTCATTGTTATCTAAAATAATGGTGGTTAAATGTTTCATTTCACAAAGTTCTTTTATAAATAAAGATACAATTTTTTGATTATTTTGTAAGTAGTCTATTCCAAATAATAATTCATTATCGCTGA
>CAOKLK010000110.1 GCA_948469295.1 uncultured Mycoplasmatota bacterium | reverse complement strand
ACAATAACATCCAAACTTCTTCCAAAAATTTCACTTTTCCAAATACTTGCTGGATCCGTCTCATAATCTTTCATTAAATAATTAATCAACTCTTTACTTTGAAGTTCACTTCCAATAATTGGTTCAAAAGTACTTTCCACATCTACTCTCATCAAATGAATCGAACTAGCAACAGCTTTTAATTTAACTCCATAACGATTCCCTTGCTTAATAATTTCTGGAGTTTGTAACTTCATATCTTTAAGCGTAGGATACACAATTCCATATCCTGTACTTTTACTCATCTTAATCGCTTGCTTAATACTTTCTAACTCTTCTCTACCTTCACTATAAGTAGCAAATATTTTTAAAAGTCCAGCCTTAGTAGCAACACTCTCCCCCATCATATCTTTTAACACACTTTGATATAATTCATCACTACTCTCCAAACTTATCGTAACACATCCTACAGAAGCATCCAAATTACTAATATACGCTTTCGAAATAATATCACTATCTTGAAAATGTTCCAAAATAGTTTCTACATCTCGAACCTTTTTCACTTCAATAACACTTTCATGAATTTTATCCAAATAATGTTTTTTAATTTCATTCGAATTCGATAAAACATGAACCCATTCAGGAATATTTACATCAATATCTAAAATTGGAAACTCATACAAAGCTTGTCTTAAAATTTCCATAATATCTGCTTCATTCATATCTTCTACACTAATTGGCATAACAGGAACCTCATAATTATTTCGAAGCTCCATTGCCAAATTCTTCGCATCATTACTATTAGGTTTCGAAGTATTTAACACAACAATAAATGGTTTCCCAATACTTTTTAATTCCGTTACCACTTTTTCTTCTGCTTCCACATAATCATTTCGCTTTAACTCCCCAAAAGATCCATCAGTAGTCACGACAATTCCAATAGTAGAATGATCACGAATTACTTTCTCTGTCCCAATCTCTGCTGCTTCCACAAATGGAACAGACTCATTAAACCAAGGAGTTTTTACCATTCGAGGATTTCCATCACTATCTTCATATCCATTACTGTTTGGAATTACATATCCTACACAATCTACTAATTTAATCATAGTATTAAAATTATCAACTTCTATTCGTGCCCCAGTGGAAGGAACAAATTTAGGTTCCGTAGTCATAATAGTCTTTCCTTGAGCACTTTGAGGAATTTCATCCAAACATCTTTTCTTTTCAATTTCATCTTGAATATGAGGAACTACTAAATTCTCAATAAACCGTTTAATAAAAGTACTCTTTCCTGTACGAACTGCACCAACAACTCCTAAATAAATTTCTCCATTCCCACGTTTTGCAATACTTTCTAGTAAATCAATATTCTCCATAACTTACCTCTTTCTTCTATAACAAGATTATGAAGAAAAAAATATTTTATTCCAAAAAAACAATAAGGTTACTATAAATCATGAGTTTCTAAAAAAATATCATCTGGTTTCAAATTAAAAATAGCTGCAATCTTTTTTGCCATATCATAATATAGTCTTCTCTTTTTATGTTCTAGTTGCCAATAATAACACTTACTAATTTTTAAAAAATCTGCCATATCCTGATAAGAAAAATTATGTTTTTCTCGTAATCTAGTAAGCTTTTCATAACCATTTTTCATACTTCCTCCTTATATATAGATACATTATATCACATTTTATTACAATACCCCACACAATTCCGTATTTTTTTGTTTTCTCTGAGAAAATTACTAACAGAGTTGATGAAAAAATGATATTTGAGAAATTAAAAGATTTAAGAGTATATGAAGATAAAACTCAAAAAGAAGCAGCAAAAGAACTAAATGTAAGTCGTTCAACATATGCTGGTTGGGAATGTGGAAAGGATATCATTCCTCTTTTAAAATTAAATGAAGTTGCCAACATCTACAAAGTTACACTAGATTATTTAGTTGATTTAAGTGAAAATCAAGAACACCGAAAATCTAAAATTCAAATCAATCCAGAAATTGTATCGGATAATATCAAAATGATTCGTTTAAGTCACAATTTAACCCAAAAAGATTTTGGATCTTCTATCAATACCAGTCAATCAAATATTTATAAATATGAAAATGGGAAATCATTAATTACTACAATGTATGCAATAGAACTTGCGAAAAACTACCATTGTTCCTTAGAAGATCTCATCGAAAAAAGACTAAAATAAAAAACTATTGTAAAAAAACAATAGTTTTTTATTTTCTAAAACATTTTCTCAACGTTTTTAGGAACTTCATCATTTATAATCGTTTTAATGATTTTATCCTCTCGTTCCTTACTTACAGACTTTCCAGTCATTTTACTAAGTGTTTGAATCACTTCTCTCAAATTATTTTCATCCTTCATATTCCCTTGTTGTAATTTATTTGCCAAAGATAAGATAGTATTTTTATCAACACGTGTCTTCTTTTCTACCTTTTTAAAAAAAGAATCTCCTAGTTCCATAATGACCTCCTACCATAATATATGTAAAAGGACTATTTAGTTTCATCATAAAAAATATCATCTGGTTTCATTTCAAATATTTCTGCAATTTTAAGAGCAAGTTCATAAGAAAGACGTCGATTACAATGTTCTATCTGCCAATAATAAGCTTTACATATATGCAAAATATCTGCCATCTTCTGACAAGAATAGCCTTTCTCTTCCCGCAAACGTTTCAATATTCCATATTCCTGATTCTCCATACTGCCTCCAAGATCCAGACTATCATATAATAATTCTTCTTTTATGTCAATTTTGTATAGTTTCTAGTAGGTAGACTTCAAGGTTTAAGAAATTTATATTAGATGTAATGAAAGGATAAAAAGTATGGAGGATATTAAAAAAATTATTGGTAGAAATCTAAAATACTTTCGATTTCAATCAGGACAATGTCAAGAAGATTTTTATGGTCAATATAAATTAAATCCCAAATATATGGCATGTGTAGAACGAGGTGAAATCAACGTATCAGTAGAATTTCTAATCTATTTAGCAGAGGTATTAGAAAATGACAGTACAGATTTCTTGAACAAGAGCCCAGAACGTATTATCAAAGAAAAACGAATTGATTCAAAAAAAGAAAGTTAACAAAAACTTTCTTTTAATTTCTCTACTGTCTCATATAATCGAATTCCATGACTAGCTTTCAATAAAACTGTATCTCCAGCCGAAATCATAGTTAACAAATGTTCCTCCATTTCTTCTTTTGTAAGATAATAAAAAATCTGTTCTTCCAAAAAGCCTTGTGCTAAAGCACCTTCTTTAATAAAACGAGCATTTTCTCCAACTAAAAATAAGAAATCAACTTGCTTAATATTTGGCAACAAACCTATTTTTTTATGAATATCTTCTCCAAAAGATTCCATTTCCAATACATCACCTAATACCAAAATCTTTCGAGTTCCAGAAAAATGTGTTAAAACATCAAGGGCATTGACAATAGCTTCATAATTAGAATTATAAGTATCATTAATAATAGTTATATCATGTTTTCCAGAAATCACATCCATACGATCCCCTTCCAAATGAAATTTAGAAAGCCCCTTTTGAATATTTTCTTTCGGTACCCCTAACTGATCACTTACTGCAATAGCAAGCAAACTATTCATAGCAAAAGCACTACCCATTACTGGAACTTCAACATAATATTCCAAGCCATGATAACGTACTTGAAATTTACTATGTGAAGAAGCAAATTGTAAATCACAAAAACAATATTCTGCTTGATCAGAAGATCCACAGAAAATCAAAGAATAATCT
>CAOKLK010000109.1 GCA_948469295.1 uncultured Mycoplasmatota bacterium | reverse complement strand
AGAACCTTTGGTAATTGGGTATGGAAGAAGTGAAGAAGGTTCATCTACAATGATTCCTTATAATATGGAGGGAAGAGAAAACACAATTGGAATTCCACTTCCAGGAGTGAAAGCGAAAATTGTTGATGCAAGTAATTTGAAAGATATCGAACAAGTTCCAGGTGCAAAAGGAGAAATCTTAGTTAATACTTGTGTTCATCCAATGTATCATTCTTATTTGGGACCTTATAATAAACCAGCTTATCACGATGGATCTATTCAAGACGAAAATGGAGAAGTATGGGCTAGACCTCAGGATATTGCTACTATTAAGGAATTACCTAATGGGGAGTATTCTTATTTAGCAGAAGGTAGAGCACATGATTATGTAGAAAGACAAGGTCAAAAATATTATTTATTTGATTTAAAAGAGAAACTTAGTAATATTAAAGGAATTCAAGAATGTGAAGTTTTATCAATTCCAAATAAAGATGATGATTATATTACTGCTCGAGTTGTACCAACTAACGAATATAAAGGACAAAATGAAAATTTAATTCATCAAATTCATAAATCATCTGAGTTAATTGATGCCGTAAAGTTTTATGATAGATTTGGTATTAATGCAACCAGTGGAAAATGTGATACTCCAGCGATGAAATTAGAAATGGATGGTTTTTATTCTTATCATAATGGAACTATTATGGAAACCAGCTTTGAGAATAAACTAGATAAAACTATTATTAAAAGAACTAAGAAAATGTAGTATAAAAAATTTTTTTGAAGTAAATGTTAATTGCAAAATTTACTTCTTTTTTATTCTAAGTTATGTTATTCTTATAATAGAGGGTGATCAGTATGGTTATTGGAATGGCTATTATTGCTTGTTCTTTTATTTATACATTAATTATTTCTATTGTGTATTTTACAAAAAGGCATATTAATAATTTAGAAACAAAGATTTATCATTTCATCTTAATATTTAGTTTATTAAATATGGCTTTGGAGTTTTTGTTGTGTACTAATATTTTGTTAAAAGTCGAGTTATATTCCTTTTATAATTTGTTAATTAATAAGTTTTTTTTAATAGGACTTTTTCTTTGGTTTTCTTCTTTTTCTTTATGTCTTATTACGGCTGCAAAGTCTTCTAAAAAGCAAAAGTTAACATCTAAAGAAATTATGAGTATGGCAATATACGTTATTGTATCTGTAGTTTTATTAGCTTTTCTTCCAGTTGAATTAGTAAATGAGAATGGAGTTGCATATTCTACGGGAGTCGCTCCTAATTTTCTATATTGTATATGTATTATATATACAGTCCTTTGGTTTTATATTGATCTACGAAATCGAAAGGAATTGGGAAAAAAGATTGTACCATTTTTAGTTTTTATAGTTTGTTTTGCATTTATTTTAATATTACGACATTTTGTCCCTGCTATTTTATTAAATTCTTTTTCTACCGCATTAGCTTCTATGATAATGTATTTTACGATTGAAGATCCAGATGTTAAATATATTAATGATTTAAATATTGCAAGAGAGCAGGCAGAAAAAGCAAATGCTGCTAAAACTGAGTTTTTATCTAATATGTCGCATGAGATTCGTACGCCACTTAATGCTATTGTAGGATTTAGTGAATGTATGAAAAGTTCTCAAAATTTAGAGGAAATGCATGGATTTGCACAAGATGTAGTAGATGCTAGTGAAAATCTTTTAGAAATTGTTAATGGAATTTTAGACATTTCGAAAATTGAAGCAAATAAGATGGAAATTATATCAAAAGAATATAATCCAAGAGAGGTATTTGAGTCATTGGCAAAATTGGTAAAACCTAGAATTGGAACGAAACCAATTGCTTTTCAAATGAATATCTCAAAAGATCTTCCTGGAATTTTGCGTGGTGATATGGGAAAATTAAAACAAATTGTTTTAAATTTACTTACCAATGCAGCAAAGTATACGGAGGAAGGGGCAATTGATTTTAGTATTACATGTATAAATCGAATGAATACTAATACTTGTCTTTTGTATATTGCTGTAAAAGATACCGGAAGAGGAATTAAGAAAGAAAATATTAGTAAATTATTTAATAAATTTGAACGGATTGATGAAGATAAAAATACAACTATTGAAGGAACTGGGCTTGGACTTGCTATTACGAAACGTTTGACTGAAATGATGGGTGGAAAAATTAATGTTGATAGTAAATTTGGAATAGGATCTACGTTTCGAATTTATTTAGAACAGGAAATTATTAGTATGGATATTCCAGAAAGTAATAGTGAAGAAATTGAAATTAATTATGAAACATTACAAGGTAAGAGAATTTTGATTGTTGATGATTCTAAAATTAATTTAAAAGTTGCTAATCAAATTTTAAAGCCTTATCAATTTGATATTACTTTAGCGGAAAGTGGATATGAGTCATTGGAATTATTAGAAACGAAAACTTTTGATTTGATTTTTATGGATATTATGATGCCAAAGATGAATGGAGTAGAAACTTTAAGAAGATTGAAAGAAATTGATGGTTTTGATATTCCTGTTATTGCACTTACAGCAGATGCTTTGGAAGGTATGGATGAGAAATATAAAAATGCTGGATTTGATGATTATTTGTCAAAACCAATTGATAAATATCAAATAGATAAAGTATTAAAGAAATTTTTAGGAGGTAAGGAAAAATGAATGTAGAGTTATTAAAAAATAATCAAGTGAATGTAGAGGAAGCTTTGGGTCTTTGGGGAGATATGGATTCCTATAATGAAGCTTTAAGAGAGTTTCGAGATTCTCTTGCAGGGAAAGTTCTTCAATTAGAAGAATTTATGAATCAAGGAGATTGGTCAAATTATGCTATTTTGGCACATAGTATTAAAAGTGAATCTAAATATTTAGGTTTTATGACTTATGCCGAAGTTTTTTATGAACATGAATTAAAAGGAAAGGCAAATGATGGATTTTTTATTCAAAATAATTTTAAACATTTAAAAGATACAGTAAATGTTATGGTATCTTTAATGAATTCTTATTTTGGAGAAAAAAGAAATCTGCTAATTGCAGATGATTCTAATATTATTTTAAATTTTTTAGAAAAAAGTATTACGGATGAATTTAATATTTTGAAAGCTACGAATGGAGAAGAAGCTCTTTTAAAAATTCAAGAAAATCAAGTTTATGCTATTTTGCTAGATTTGAATATGCCAGGGATGGATGGCTTTTCGGTTCTTGAGTATTTGAAAGAAAGAGGTTTAACAGAACAGATTCCGGTGATTGTAATTACTGGAGATGAATCTGAAGAAAGTATTCAAAAGGCATTTAGTTATCGTATTTTAGATGTTTTAAATAAACCTTTTAATGAAAGTAATATTCGTAGTGTACTTGAAAAGGTGGAACAATTTTACAATAAAAATTAACTTAGAATATCTAAGTTTTTTTATGTAAACAGATTCAATCGTTTCATAATGAGAATCTATTATCAAAAATTTGTAATATAGGTATTAGCATGTGTGTTATAATATGTTTATAAGGTGATAATAGATGAATTATAAATATCAGAAAAATCAAATATTTAGAAAAAGATTGAAGGTTCCAAAACATATATTAACTAAAATTTATAATTGTTATCTTTCTTTTAGTGAATTTTTGGAATATGATTTGGAGAATAAAATTCCTATTTCATGTCTTTATGTGGATGATCGAGAAATTGTTGAAAAATTTGGTATTCAAAAATGTAAAGAGTTGGATTGGGAGTTGATTCATAAAAAGCTGTATTATATTAATAATACAGCTACAAAGTTCGTTTTTAATTGTTTA
>CAOKLK010000108.1 GCA_948469295.1 uncultured Mycoplasmatota bacterium | reverse complement strand
AGTCATGGGAGCAAAAGAATTCACTGACTCCATTAAAATCACTGAAAATAAAATAAGTCAAAAAGAAGAAACAAACGAAGAAAATAAAATGGATAATTCCTTTTATACAAATAGCTTAAGTTTTACGCAAAATGATTTTGATGACTTTAATGACCTAAAAGAAGATGTAGCATCAAATAAAATAATACTAAAGATTTTAATCGTAGTAATAGTTATCGGAATCATAATAGGGCTAATATTTCTTTTAAATAAATTTTTAAATCTAGGATTATTTTAAAAAAAATACATAATATTTAATATGAGAAAAATAAAATTAAGAAATAATTTAAAAAAAAACACAAATTTTCCATCAATATTGGTTTAATAATAATATTGATCAGTTTTTTTTGTTATTTCTTTTTTTATAAGTTGAATCAGAAAATAACACCAAGATTAATCGAAATAGCAACTAGAAATATCGAAAAACTAAGTTATAATATTTTTAATGACTACAGCTTATTAGAAAAAATGGATGAAGACAAATTAGAACAAATTATCATCATCAATAAAAATAAAAATGATGAAATAATTAACATAAGTTATAATTTAAAAAACGCTTATAGTATCATTAATATATTAGCAGAAAAACTCAAAGAAGACTATCAAGCAATTGAAAGCGGAACCGTTAAAATAGATTATTATGACGAAGAACTAACCGATTTAAATGATGGAATAATCTTGAATATTCCAATTGGAGCAGCAAGTGATAAAATTTATTTATCAAATTTAGGGCCAAAAATTCCTATTAAAGTTAAATTTATTGGAACAATACTAACAAACCTCAAAACTAGAGTTAAAAATTACGGAATAAACAATGTATTACTAGAAGTTTACATTGATGTTTTATTAAATCATGAAATAATTTCTCCAGTTTCTGGAAAAAATCAAGAATTAAAATATGAAATATTAATAAGTGCTGAAATAATAACTGGCAAAGTTCCAACATATTATGGAGGAAACTTTGAAACAAAAAGTAATCTTTTAAATATTCCTCTAGAATAAAATATGTGATATACTAATAATAGGAGAGAGAATATGAAGGAATACATTTTTGTGAATCAAGCATTTACATATGCAATTAATCTGTATTTATCTAGTAAAGAAACGAAAGAAAATTCGGATTTTTCATCGTTTCCAGTTATAATAATAAGAAGTTTAATAGAAATTTATGGAGAATTAGATATTATAAATCCCTATCGAACAAACAACGAAGATCGTATGGGAGGATTTGATTCAAATTTAATGAAATTTGGATTTCCAAAAGAGAAACTTCAACGATTTAAAGCAGATGTTCAAAATTATTTTAATGCGAAAGAACAACAGCGTTTTCCAAATCCATATTTTATAACAATAGAAAAGTATCTAATAGAAATGTTTTGCTGTAGAAAAAAAACAATGAATACAACAGAAGAAGAAACAAAAAAGTTTCAAAATTTATTATATTTAAAAGAAAATCAAAACCAAATCATGCAACAAGAAATATCAAAACATTTGAATGGATCGGCTATCCTAGATCAGTATTGGAAAAGTAAATTATTCGAAGTGGAACATAATTACGAGCTAATTCCTTATAAAAATAATACATTAATGCCAGAAGCATACTATATTCTAGGATACACACTTGATACAATTTCTCAAATGGATAAACAAACATTAAAAGCATTAAATAATCAAATTTTAACTTTTTTTAAAATTGATCCAAATGATCCACAAAAAATGGATCGATTAAAAGAAGCTATAATTTACTATAAGCAATATGGGGCGTCATTAACTTCTGGGAATGGTTATGTAGATATGCTATTATTATTAAGCATTATAGCAACCACAATGATGACACTTTTTGTAATAACTGTAAAAGTTTTAGGGGGATAAAATGAAAGAAATAGAAATAAAAAATAAAAAATTTCATGTTTTAAAAAACCATAAAAACGCTCTAGATATTCAAATACTTTCTGAAAAATTAACAGAATATTTTGATTCATACGATTACATTGTAGGGGATTGGGCCTATGGAAAATTGAGACTAAAAGGATTTAATAATAAAGAAAATAAAAATTTCAAACCAATAAACGATATAAATAAAGTCGATGAGTATTTAAAAAATAATTGTGCATTTGCATGTAGTTATTTTATCATAGCAAAAATAAATGATTGAAAAAGTATTTTCTTTTTGTTATAATTATAAAAGAATAGAGGGATTAAAATGGATGAAAAAGTGATGTTAGTTTCTCCAAGTGGTGAAAAAATAGAAAAAAAATTAGTTTGTTTTTTTAAATCAATAGATGATGATCGTCCAAATATTAAAAATATTCCTATAATAGCTATAGATACAGGAATTATGAATGGATCTAATTATGTCCTTGAATTTTATTGGGAACAAAATGGAATGTATCAACCAATTAATAACGAAGCAGCATGGGACGAAGTTAAAAAAACAATCATAGATGTCATAAATGGTAAAATAGAAGTGGCAGGTGTTTTATAATGGCAAAATTGATACTAATGAAGAAAAATGAAATATCTGTTCCAGAAGAAAAAAAAGGAAAACAAATAGCAGTAAAAGAAAATAATATTGTAGCTTTACATGAGTTTTATAAAAATAATTATATAAAAACTGAGGAAGAACCAAAAATGGATAGTCTTCCTGAACAAAAAGAAGAAATATTAGAACAAGAGCAATTATTTCCAGGAACTCCAATACAACCTGGGAATGCAAATGAAACATTAGATAATTCAATTATGGAAGAGCCAGTAATTCCTTCTAACTTTGACATAGAATCTACAGCTCCAGCAATAGAAAATGGAATTTCAGTAAGTAGCAATGGAACAAATGAAGAACAAGCCATTAATTTAACTTTAGAAGAAAATAATGGAGCAAAAGGAGAACAAACTATTAATTTGATTCTAGAAGAAAATCAATTAGATCAATCTAAGTCTGAAGAATTGGATCCTGAATTAAAGGAAATTAAAGAAAGATTAGATAAAGTAATAGAAGATTTAAATAATTACAAAAAAAAAATAAAACTTTTAGAAACTGAAGTAAATCAAAATTTAGAAAAATCTAGAGAAGTTTTAAAAGATACTCAAGCGGCTGCAAAAATAATGTCTATACAACAAGAGCGCCAAAGAGAAATAAATGATGAAATCAATAGCGGAAGTACTATAGTAAATGACTCTTCACGAACACTACAAATGAATACAGCTGCATAAAAATATATAATAAGTACTATAGAGTAAAATTTAAAAATGCTCTATAGTTTTTTATATTAAAAAATTTAATATTTCCTGAATTTTTAAATGTATACGATTACATTTTTTGGAACTTTAAATAATAATTTAAATATAATTACATATAATGAATTAGTGATATAAATGACTGATATTATAAAATATAACTATAATTTAGAAGTAAAAAAACTAGAAGAAAAAGATGAGAAATACTTTTTTACAGTCAATGGCATGCAATTTATGTTGATTCCATGTTATCGAACTACAAAAGAATTAGAAGAGTTATATGAGGTTTGTGAAGAACTAAAAAAATACAATATACCTATTCATACTTTTATTTTAAATAAAGAAGCAAAACTAATTACGCAAATATATAAGACAAATTACATTTTATTTAAAATAGAAGAACCAGAAAAAGAATATAATATTTTAGATATTTTGAATTTTATGAATAAAATACATTTAACAAAAAGTAAGAGTGATCTATATAGAAATCAATGGGGAAAACTATGGAGTGAAAAAATTGATTATTTTGAATTTCAAATACATGAATTA
>CAOKLK010000107.1 GCA_948469295.1 uncultured Mycoplasmatota bacterium | reverse complement strand
ATTGATATACCAAGAATTAAAGTAAAAAAGTAGATGGTATAGTCTTTTATACTTTTCTTGATATTTTTTAAAGATAACTTAGAGAGCATCATTTAAATCTCCACCTAATAACGTTACTACATCAATAATTTTATCAAAAAATTCTTTTCTAGAGTCATTTCCTTTATGAATCTCTTTAAAAATTTTACCATCCTTGATAAAGACTACTCTTCTAGCATAAGAAGCCGTAAAAGCATCATGAGTTACCATTAGAATAGTAGCTCCCAATTCATCCAAATAATTGAATTTCTCTAGTAACATCTTAGCAGACTTAGAATCCAAAGCTCCTGTTGGTTCATCAGCAAGAACTAACTTTGGATTTGTAATAATTGCTCTAGCACTTGCTACTCTTTGCTTTTGCCCTCCACTTAATTGATATGGATATTTAGACAAAACAGATTTTATATCAAGTTCTTCGGCAACTTTTTTGATTCGTGCATCTATTTCTTTTGCACTTACATTTTGAATTGACAAAGCAAGAGCAATATTTTCATAAGCTGTTAAAGTATCTAATAAATTAAAGTCTTGAAAGATAAATCCCAGTTCCTCTCTTCTAAACTTATTAAGCTCATTACCTTTTAATTTAGTTATATCTATTCCTCCCACATAAATATGCCCACTTGTTACATGATCTATTGTTGACACAACATTTAAAAATGTTGTTTTCCCACTTCCACTAGATCCCATAATAGCAACAAATTCACCTTTTTCTACTTCTATTGATAAGTTATCAATAGCCTTAGTTAAAGAAGAACGACTACCATAATACTTTTCAATATTCTCCACTTTTAAAATTTTTTCCATATATTTTTTCTCCTTTCATGTATAATATTAAATCAAAAAAAATGATTTTGTCGTTCGTTTAATATTACAGAACATTACAATTTCGTAAGATTACTTGACGATCTCATAAAAATCGTTTTTAGCAAATGTGATACAAACCCTAGTATATTTATTAACTGATGATTCAATTGTAATAATATGTCCTAATCTTTCACACATATTTTTAGCGATATATAAGCCCATTCCAGTCGATTTACTTCTAACTCGTCCATTTTCACCTGTAAAACTTTTATCAAAAACTTGCTTTATGTCTGATTCTTTAATTCCAAGACCATTATCTTCTATTATAAGAATTACTCCTGTTTTTTCATCTCTTACTGATATTTTAATGTATGAATTTTTAATATTTCTTTTATACTTGATAGAATTATTTACGATTTGTCCTATAATAAATTCTAACCATTTAGAATCACTAAAAACTAAAGCATTTGTTTTTTCTACAATAAATTCAATATTATTATCAAGTAAATCATCCATATTTTTAAGACCTATATTTTTGATAATACTTCCAAGATTTATTTCTTTTATTAAATAATCCTTTTCAGCATTTTCACTTCTAACATAATAAAGCACTTGATCTACATAATCTTCTAATTTTTTTATTTGAGCTTTGATTTTTGGATTTATTTCATTTTTATGATTATTAATTGTTAAAATAAGTGAAGCAAGTGGAATTTTAACTTCATGAATCCACATTTCTACATATTCTTTAAAGTCTTTTCTATTTTTATCTATTTTATTTACATTTTCTAAAAAGGATTTATCAATTTCATAAAGTGCTTGATAAAGAAGTTTACCTTCATAAAATTCAGGATTTTCTAAAGTTTCTAAAACTAAATACGCTTTATCTAATCCTTCAATATTATATAAAAGATAACTATAAAACTTTTTCTTTCTAAAATAATCTATTAACAAAATCATCAAATTGCATATCAAAAATATAACTAATACTGGAATGATAATTTCTGTATTTATTTTAAATGCCATTAATATTAGAAAAATAATTATTAGCGTTATAAAAGTTACAACAATAGCAAATAATTTATCTTTTAAATAGACATTCAATTTCATGACAAAATATACCCCATTCCTTTTCGAGTATCTATTGCATTTTCATAACCAATGCTCTTTAATTTTGTTCGTAATCTACTGATATTAACTGTTAGAGCATTATCATTTATGAATTCCTCATTATTCCATAAAGCGGTCATTAGCTCATCACGAGTAACAATTTTGTTTTGATAATTAACTAAATAACTAAATATTATCATTTCATTTTTAGTCAAAACTATTTCTTCATTACCTTTTTTTATTATTCCTTTAGAAATATTTATAATTAAATCTTTAAATGTAAGTGTATCGCAAGTTTTATTTAATCTTTTTAAAACTGCTCCAATTCTTAATAATAAAATATTAGGATTATATGGTTTAGTTATATAATCGTCTGCCCCATAAGTAATAGATAATGCTTCATCAATATCAGAGTTTCTACTTGTTACCATAATTACAGGAATATTTGATGATTCTCTTAAATTTTTAAGCAATATTTCACCATTCATATATGGGATATTTATATCAAGCAAAACTAAGTCTGGTTTTATATCTAATATTTCTTTTAAAGTATTTTTAAAATCATTCAAAATAATGCCATTATAGTTATTGTTATCTAGCAAATTTTTAAGTTCATTAGAAATAAGCTCATCATCTTCAACAATAAGGATTTTGTGCATATAATCACCACATTTCTTCATCATATATCATACCACGAATAAGCTTCTTTAAATATTACAGTTTCGTAACATAAAAAAGAATGAAATAAATTTCATTCGTCCAAACTCTTTGAGTTTAGTTTTCTTTTGGTATAATAAGAATATGATAGTAAATGAATTTCAAAGTGAAAAAGAATTATTTAATGCTAACCCCAAAAAGTTTCATTAGAATTTAAAAGATGATGTTTTTATTCCCTATTGGGAAGATTTTATGAATTTTGTTGATGATAATAATCTTACCATTCGTCCTGTTGTTCATAAAGAAGTTAACAAAATGATAAAATGTAAAACTCCTGCTTTAAGTTGGCAAAGAAAAGTTTTCTTATAATACTTGTAAATCTAGATTCTGTAATTCTTGTGGTATGAAATATCAAAAACAACGTACTACTGAAATTCTTTCTCGTTTGATTGATATTCCTCATCGTCATCTTACTATGCCTGATATTCTATGGAACTTATTTTTAAAAGATCGCACTCTTTTATCCATTCCTTTTCAAGCTGTCAGTTTTACTCTTCTTTCTTGGTTTCATGATTCTTATAAAAAAGATAATTTAAAACCTAATTTCATTTTAGTTTTACATACTTTTGAGCGTAATGATAAATGGAATGTTCATATTCATTGTTTGATTGCTTCTCTTGCTCTTGGTTCTTCAAAAGAAAAGAAAATTGACTTCTTTCTTTATGACATGTTAAGAAAACGTTGGCAAACCATACTTTTTAATCTCTTAGAAGAAAAACTTTCTCCAAAACTTTTTCGAACTATCAAAAACTCCTGTTATCGTGATTATAATGATGGTTTCTATGTTCGTGCCAAAAAAACGAATTTCCTAATTCTAAAAAAAGTTTAGAATATGTTTTAAGATATTGTGGTAGAACAAGTTTTGCTCAATATCGTATAATAGATATTGAGAACAATTATATTACCTTTTGGTACCAATGTCATGGAGATAATATCTTTATTGTTGAAAAAATTTATATCTTTGAATTTATCTCTCGACTTATTCGTCATATTCCTCAAACCAATTTCAAAACAATTCGTTCTTATTGATTTTATGCTTCTAAAAAACATCCCCTTTATCATCTTGCCAGAAAAATTATCCATACAACAAAAGTAGCTTTCTATAAATCTTTAAACTCTTAGAGAAATATGATTTTAACTACTTTCTCCAAAGATCCTCTTTTATGTTCTTGTGGCACCATTATGAATTT
>CAOKLK010000106.1 GCA_948469295.1 uncultured Mycoplasmatota bacterium | reverse complement strand
ATTTCTTGGAATACTGGTTGGATGGAAGGGTATCAAGAGGTTGCTATTTTCTGTTTTATTTTAGTTGGAAGTTTACTTGGCTTTTTACTTTTTAATTCTCATCCTGCTAAAATTTTTATGGGAGATTTAGGAAGTTTAGCTTTGGGAGGAGCTTTAGCAACGATTGCTATTTTAACAAGGCATGAACTTTCTCTTGCGTTGGTTGGAGGAGTTTTTGTGGTAGAAACTTTATCTATTTTTTTTCAAATTATTGCTATTACAAAATTTCATAAGAAGATTTTTAAAATGGCTCCTTTGCATCATCATTTTGAACAATTGGGATGGAATGAAAACGATATTGTAAAATTATTTTGGGTGGTAGGACTTATTCTTGCGATGGCAGCAATTACTTATGGAGTTTGGATTTAATTTCATTATCTATAACGTTGCTTTTTTTCTTGCATTTTTTCTCATTTTCTTTTAAAATATTTTTGTTTTAAAGGGGATGGGGTTTGATGAGTAGTTTTCAAGTTTTACCAGAAGAATTTGATTTTGAATCTTTGGGTGCTATTTCAAGCTATTCACATTGTAAAGTTTTTCAAGATGAACTTGTTATTAAAGAATATTCGAGAAAATATTATGATGTTTCCGTTTTAGATCAATTAACTAAATTACAGATTGAGGGGTATTTATTTCCTCATGTTATTTATCAAAGTGAAAATGGGAACTTTTTTTATTTGGTATCAAAATATTTAAAGGAGTGAAACATTAGATGTTTATGCATCTCATGCAACTTGTTTAGAAGTCTTAAAAGTTTTTCGAACGATTCTTATTCAGTTACGTTCTGCACATTCTTATAAATATAATCCATATGATCTTTTTCCTTATAACTATGTTGTGGAGAAAAAGCAAAATGTTTGGAATATTGATTGTGATCTTTCGTTTTATCAAAAAAACTGTACCAGTGATGATGATTTGGATGTGCTAATTAGTTGTTTTTCTTCTTATTTTCAGTTGGATTTTGATCATAGTGAATTGAGTTATTATTATTTAAATTTGTATGATAAGTTGCAAGTATTAACGATGTTATTTTATTATTTAAAACATCAGGAGTTATTTTCTTATGATAATCTATATTCTTATTCTCAGTTAAAAGCTTATGTGGCAAGTTTTTTGGATTTGCATCAAATTCCTGCTGTAGAACCTTGTTTAATGAAATTTTTGAAAAATGATTTCATTTCTTATTCTGATTATTTTATTTCTACTTTGGTGGATTCTTTTATTCATTTTTATGAATCTTTAGAAGGCAGGGGAAGACGCATGACATAAATACGTCTTTTTTTCATAAAATTTTATAGGAAATCAAGGGGAGGCGTTTCATGCAGAAAAAGACTTTTGATTATTGGTTATTGATCTCAGTTCTTTTGATTGGAATTTTTGGAATTGTGATGATTTATTCCGCAAGTAGTATTTGGGCGGTTTATAAGTTTTCGGATGCATTTAAGTTTGTGAAAGCTCAAGGAATCTTTTTTCTGGTCGGAATTCTTCTTATGAATGGTTTATCTAAAATTGATTATCGTATTTATTTAAAATATGCGAATAAAATTTTATTTTTGTGTTTTTTTCTTTTGGTATTGGTTTTGATTCCAGGAATTGGAACGGTTCGTAATGGTTCTCGAAGTTGGTTTGGTCTTGGAGGATTTGGAATTCAACCATCTGAATTTGCTAAAATTGGGTTAATTATTTATACTTCTAAGTATCTTTCTTTGAATCAAAAAAATATGCGAGATATTAAAAAGGGTGTTCTTCCTATTTTACTTGTTATTTTTTCTTTTTTTGCTCTCATTATGTTAGAACCAGATTTTGGAACAGCGATGGTTATTGTGTTAACTTTGATTTGTATGATTTTTATTAGTGGGGTGAAAATATCTTTTTTTGTTAAAATAGGATGTCTTGGAATTATGGGAATTGTTGCTCTTATTATTGTTGCCCCATATCGTATGGCTCGAATTGTTTCTTTTTTGAATCCATGGACTGATCCTTTGGGAAGTGGATTTCAAATTATTCAATCTTTGTATGCCATTGGTCCTGGTGGTTTGCTTGGACAAGGATTTTTAAATAGTCATCAAAAACATTTTTATTTACCAGAACCTCAAACGGATTTTATTTTTTCGATTATTAGTGAAGAGTTTGGATTTTTAGGAGTTTTGATAGTGACAAGTTTTTTCTTTTTTATCTTTTATCGTTCTTTAAAAATTGCAATGAATACGAATGATGCTTTTGGTAAGTATTTAACTTTTGGTCTTTCGTTTGGAATTATTATTCAAGCTATTTTAAATCTTTGTGTGGTTATTGGTTTGATTCCTGTTACGGGAGTTACTTTACCTTTTTTTAGTTATGGAGGAAGTAGTTTGTTGGTTAGTATGATTAGTATTGGAATTATTTTAAGTGTTAGTAGAAGGTCCTGATATGTAAAAAAGAGCAAGAAATGATAATTTTTATAGTATAATATAATAAAGGAGTTGGGACTTATGAAAATTATTGTTTCCGCAGGAGGGAGTTATGGTCATATTCATCCAGCTTTTGCTATCATAAAGAAGTTTCAAGAAAAAGAAAAGGATTTGGAAATTCTTTATATTGGGACTCATAATCGGATGGAGAAAGATTTGGTTCCGAAAGAGGGAATTCCTTATGAATCGATTGAAATATATGGTTTTACAAGAAATATGAAACGAAATTTTAAAAATATAGGTTGTATTTCGAAAGCTTATCATAAATGTCTTCGTTTATTACAAGAGTTTCAACCAGATGTAGTGATTGGTGCTGGAGGATATGTTACTTATCCTGTTTTAAAAGCTGCTCATAAACTTCATATTAAAACGTTTATTCATGAACAAAATAGTATTCCAGGAAAGACAAATAAAGTCATCGCTCGTTATGCAGATTTAATTGGTGTTACTTTTGAAACTTCTATTCCATATTTTAAAACAAAAGGGAAGGTTGTTTATACGGGACATCCTTGTGCGAAATTAGCGTTAGAGGAACCAAAACTTTCGAAAACTGCTTTTGGTCTTTCTAAGGGAAAGAAGCTTGTTTTAATTATGGCTGGAAGTTTGGGAAGTTCTTCTTTAAATCGTAAGTTAAAAGAAATGCTTTATCAGGTGAAACACGAAAGCTTTGAAATATTGTATGTTACGGGAAAAGATAATTATGAGGAATTTATAAAAGATGAACAATATCCTAGTAATGTGTTTATTGTTCCTTATGTCGATCATTTGACAGGTCTTTTGAAATCTTGTGATGTAGTAGTTTCTAGGGCAGGGGCAGCTTCTTTATTTGAATTAATTGCTCTACAAATTCCAAGTATTATTATTCCGAGTCCTAATGTTGCTAATAATCATCAATATTATAATGCAAAAGAAATGTATGAAAAAGGAGCTTTTTGGATGTTGGAAGAGGGATCTTTGCAAAGCGAGATTTTGCTTTCTAAAATTAAGGAATTGTTAGAAAATACAGTCTGTCGTACAAAGCTTACTTCTCATATGAAGGAGTTATCTATTTTGGATAGTTCGGAAATTATTTATAATCAAATAAAGGAAATGATACAATGAAGGATGTTTTAAGTGAATTTGGGGATGTATTTTTAGATGTTGATTTAAGAAGTTATAATACATTTCGAATTTCTTCTCAATGTAAGTATATGGTATTTCCGAAAACACAAGATGATGTTTTAAGATTATTACTTTTTTTGAATCATGAAAAGATTCCTTATTTTCTTATTGGAAATGGGTCGAATATTATATTATTAAATGATTTTTATGAGGGAGTGTTTGTTTCTTTAAAATATTTTAATGAAATTGTATATGAAAAAAATCAAGTAACGGTTGGGGCTGGAGTGATG
>CAOKLK010000105.1 GCA_948469295.1 uncultured Mycoplasmatota bacterium | reverse complement strand
GCGATTACTTTGGTTTCTTTTTTGATAAGACTTTTATAATTCATACGATCAATCCTCTACTATATAAAAGTATATCATAAAATATTTAAAAAAAAGAGAAAAATTTTTAACAAATTTTACTCATAACGAATAACGATAGATGATGGTAACTCATAATATGATTTCATCCAATCTAAAATATATTCATACCCTTCTTGATAAGGTTGTTCAGAGGAATACAAAATGTTCGGTAATTTTTGTAATACAACTTCGGATACATTTTCTCCATTTTTAATTCGACTAGAAACATCTAATAGCAGTTGTTCATTAGAATGATTAACAAAACTATTCTCATAATATCCGATCAAAATACTTCTAAGATTAATACTAGTGATCAAAAGAAAAGGAAGTAAAAGATAAATCAAATTCATTCGATAAGTACCTTTCAAATCACATAACACATAAATCATAAAGATAAAACAGATCAGATTAAAAATAATTGCACATCTCCCTGTATAATAAGGAGAAACCAACATAACCCCTTGAGAGACAATGGCCCCTAAAATCAAAATAACCATAAAGCTATCTTTCTTTTGAACAAAATAGAAAATGACAGTATATACCAAAACAATAAGATGAAAAATAAAGAATAACGATAACAAAAATAAATGATCCCCAAAAAAATCTTTAAAATATTGAAAATAAGAATAAGGAAATAAAAATTGTCCCATTACCATAAAGATCAAAAGCAAGAAAGAAAGTTGATGAATCAAAGCAAATCCTTTCTTACTTTTTAAATTAAAATAAGAACAAATTGCACAGACGAAAAAGAAAATGCCTGTAAAGTATCGATACTCTTTTCCAAAAATTCCTACAACAATTTCAGGAATATTTTTTCTTAACTTTCCATAAAGAGATAATGCATAAAAAGGTGCACTCGTTGGATGTTCCATTCGAATCTTATTTCCTGGTGCAAGCATTAAAAAACCAAATGCCATAAGACACAAAGCAAGCATCACCGATTCAAATACAGGAATCTTCTTACTTTTCCTAAACTTTAAAAACCATAAGCTTCCCATCATAACAACCATCGCTGCTGCAATTTGTTCTTGTGAAAAAGTAGCAAGAAAAATAAAAATTCCCATCATAATATCATAAAAGACAAAAGAAATCTGATGTTTAAATCGCACCTCATCTCGAATCATATAAAAATAAAGAAATCCAAATAAGAAAAACAACGGTACAATATACAAACAAGAAGCCGTAATCCAATAAATTCCACTTCGTAACTGCATAATTTCAAATAATCCATAACTAAATACCGTAAACAAAGCCATCATAACATTACGTTCTTTAAAAACTTTTGTAGCAATCAAATAAATAAAAACAAAAACTCCTGTAATCATCAGACTTTGAAAAATATGATATACTTCGATCCCCATTTGAGCAAAAAAGATCTCATAGAAAAATCCAAAAATTCTTCCGCCCCATTGCACATAATGAAGAGACAAAAAATGTATAATGTCACTAAATTCAAAATGCATACTCAAAGGACCTTCCCAGATATAATAAGTTAAAGACAAATATCCATAATCATCATGATACAAAGAAATATAATGATGCTGAATCACCAAAAATAAGAAAAATAAACTAAAAATACAAATAATCGGCCATTTCTTTTTTAACATTTCCATAAAACCTCCCTCGATCTACTCATCTTTCAAATTCCACATTTCTTTTAAATACAAATATCGTTTTGCTATTTCTGCTTCTTGCTGTTCAGTTAAGGAAAAATTCTCCCGAACAAATTGATGAACTTGTTGAATTTCTTCAAAATGAGCATTCTTTTTCGTAACCGAAGTCACATTATTTCCATGAATTCGATAATAATTACAAACGCTAGATTCATAAGCAACATTTCCAAGTTGCATCACCTGAAGATAAAATACCCAATCTCCAGCTTGTTTATACTTTTTCGCTTCCTTAAAAATTGCTGCATAATCCCCATTTCGAATCAAAGCAGAACTTACATTAGCAATCGTACAATTCAAAAAAGTATATTCTTTCATTTCATCGGTGCCCTTACAAAGAAAACGTTTCTTATAATGTCCTGTATTTCTTTCATCAATCATAGGTACCACTGAAGAAGCAATCACATTACCTTTGCCATCAATCATCGCAGTATCACAATAACTGATTACTACATCGGAATAAGTCAAAATAGGTGCAACAACATGTTCCAAAAAATCATCATTACAATAATCATCCGCCTCACAAATCCAAACATAATCTCCAGTTGCGTGAGAAAATCCTTTCTCCCATTGTTTAAAGGCAGATCCACTATTCTTTTTATTATAAACTTTAACAATATTTAAATACGGAGATAAAACTGTTTCAATCTGATCAATCAAATCTCTACTGTGATCGGTCGAACAATCGTCCAAAAGAATAAGTTCATGAATTGACACCTTTTGTCTTAAAATAGTTCCTATTCGTTGCAATAAAAATTGTTCATAATTATAATTTGGAATAACAACAGAAATAGAAACAGGACTCTTTGATAACTTTTGTTGTTGCTCTGCCAAATGCTTTAAATCATCCAAAGATACATCAACAAGAGAAACGACACGATACTTTTTTTTCAAATATTGATACATAGAAATCAAACTATTTGCAAAACAAAACAAGCGATGATGTTCGAAAAAAAACAAAAGTTGATAAAAATATCTAGTTTTTCTCCCCAACCCTTCAAAGAAGGAAGACAAATAAATATTTTTAGATAAACCAAAATCTTTTGAATAAACATAAAACTTCTTTAAATACTGATACCTTTTTCGAAAATTAAGAATATTAGGAAACTGATAAAAAAAGAATAAAATAATTTGTTGAAACAAAATAGCATCTCGAATTCTTGGATCTGAATTTTTCTCTTGAATCAATTCCAAAGTTTTACGAACCCCATCAAAAATATCAAATCGTCTTTCTTGAAATTCTTGATTTTGAATAGAATCTCCACGTTTTATATAATAATAATAAACACCTTTTACATAACAAATCTTCTCTGCCTCTACCAATATAGGAAGAATCACAGAAACATCTTCATTAATTTTCCCTACTGGAAAAGAATACTTTTGAATAATATTTTTACAAAATAACTTATTACAAGCCGAAGCTGCATATCCTGTATTAATATAAGAAAGAGGACTTTCTTCTGTTTCTAAAAATCCTTCACAGACAAAGGTTTCATGACTAGACAGATCAATGCTTTTTATATCACAAACTGCTATTTGAGCAGATTCTTCTTCTATTTGATACAATAAAGATTCATAAAAATTTTCATCTACATAATCATCAGAATCAATAAAACTTATATAATCTCCACTTGATTTTTTTAACCCAAAATTTCTAGAATAAGACAAGCCTTTATTTTCCTTATTTTCAAAAACTTGAATACGAGAATCTTTTTTAGCATATTCCTGTAACACATTTAAAGTATGATCGGTACTTCCATCATCAATACATAATATTTCCAAATTAGAAAATGTTTGTTGAATCAAAGAATTCAAACAAACTCTCACATATTCTTCGGTATTATAAGCACTTACAATTACTGAAATTTTTTTCTTTTTCATAAAATCCCCTACATCATTTTAATTTTCAAATAAAGATCCAACTTTTGAATTTCCATATTTTTAATATAAGAAATTAGCTTTGATAAATGTAATTCCTTTAAATATTCCAAAACATAAGGATTCGTCTCAAAATCTTCAAATTCATTGATCTTCTCACAAAACATTGTCATAAATTTTATTCTAGTAGAACGTTTCAAATTTGGTAAAATATACAATAAAATTCCCAACAATTGATGAGTATAAATACTTCCCTTTACCATTTCTAAACGTGGAGAATCCTTCA
>CAOKLK010000104.1 GCA_948469295.1 uncultured Mycoplasmatota bacterium | reverse complement strand
GCTCGAGCACTATTTTTACTCATCACATCAATAATTCGATGAATCACTTCAAAAATACTTTCTGTTTTTGTACTAAAAAAATTACTCTTTTTCGTATCATGAAACCGAACATGATGTTCTGCATATATTTTCTTTAAAAAATCATCAACACTTTCTAAAGAAGAAATTACCTCTTCTTCTTTTTTTCCTTTTGTTAATAACATATTAATCTTTTCATCCAATTCTAAAATTATCTCTTGTTGATAACTTTCTTCAAAAATGGCTAACCCATTTTTTATACTTTGCAAATATTGATTTCGATTCATCTTCTCGCCTCACTTTTCAATGTTACATGACGATAACTATCTGTCTTTATCAAACGTATACTTTTTACAAGATTATCTTCTCTTTCATCAATCTTATATCTAGAAACATGAACAATTTTCGAATTTGTATAATCAATTTTCGAATGTTTAAAAAGTAATAAGATATCTTCTTTTTTTTCTTCTTCCAAAGTATAATCTCCAAAATACGGATCACGTGGTACATAAGATGTAGGAAAATAACAAAAAGAACTATTAGATGGAACAGTAATAACATCTAAAATTTCAAACGTTCCTTTATTTTGAGATGGACAACCAATGGTTTTACAAGAAGCATGATAAATTGACAACTCCCCATTATTTTCCATACTTTTTCCAAAAACAACACCATCAAACGGAAGTCGAAAATCATCAAGAGCCAAAACAGACTTACAAACTTCAATTAAACTAATAAGAAAAGATTCTGTATCCGTTAAAGAAAGTAATTTCATTTTTTTCATTCTGACAAAAACATTTTCAACATCACTCAAAATCAAAATAGCCTGTTTAATATCTTCCAAATAATGATTCATTAAATGATCAATAATTTTTGGTTCTGTATAGGACTTCATTAACAAGGTCACAATTTCATCACAAATTGGTTCCATAAAAGAATGATAAATTGTAAGACAATCTTGCAAATTAGAAGACAATACATCAAACTTTTTTTCCAAATGATTTACAAATTCTTCTTTCGAATAACGAATAACTTGTGGTTCATTTTCTTCTTCCAAGGAAATAGAAATATCTAAATTATCAAACTCACTTAAATAATCTCCTAAAGTACCATAATCCAAATCTGGTAAAACAGAATACTTTTCTTGAATACGTTTTACTTCATTTTCAATATAATCTTCCATTTTCACAATCTTCAACGTTTCGCTCATTGCATCAATTTTCATCAATTCATCTTTTACATGCTCTTTCTTAGAAAAAAAGCCTTTTTTCTTATTAAACAATGATTCCATATATTCTTTCTTTTTTCTAACATCATCAATTAATAAAGGTAACTGAATCAACGTATATTTATCTTTTAAATATTTTTTTTCACTTTCCAAAGCCAATAATTTTTTCCATAATTCATCTACAAAATCTTTTAATTTTTTATCATCATTTAAAGATTTATATTCTTCATATTGCTCTTGATACTTCAAAACATAAGAAGGAAGTACAAACTCTTGAGTAAAAGGTTTTACCTCTTTTAATTTTTTATCATCTTTTTGATAACGATTATATAATTGTAAAAACTCATTTTCTTGTTTCACCAATTCATTTTTTAAATGAAAAACATTTTCTTGTGTATCAAATTTCGTTTTCAATTTCAAAGATATAATTTCAATTAAAATTTGTGCTGTTCTTAACACTCTTTGATATTTTTTAAAAGAAGAATTTTTTACAACAACTTCTTGATTTATCAAAAGTTGTTTCATTTCTGGCATTTTAATTTCTCTTCCCAAATACATAAAATGAGGTTGTGCATACAAAGACTCATAATCATCCAATTCTATCGAAACATGATATTCTTCCCCATATTTTTTATACCACCAATAGCAATATAAAAACTCATCCATCTGTGATTCATCAAAGTCAGAAACGACACGAGTTAAATGACCATAAAAGTCATGCAAAAAACTATAAACAAGACCATATTTATCATCTAGTTCATAAATAAATGGATCATTATATTTATTATCCATTCCATATTTACTAAAAATTGTGAGCATACGTGTATTATGATTCATCACATCAACCCTATCCTTACTCACCACAAATTATATCATAAACCAAAATAAAAAACTACTTGATAAATCATAAAATTAAGCTATAATGATTTTAGAAAGTGAGGAACTATGAAAGAAAAACTCATAAAACCAAAAAATAAACAAAAAACAAACAGCATCAATAGTATTATTCTCTTAATTTTAGGAATTATTCTAGCAACAAATTCAAACAAAATTATAACCCTAGGATTTCAATTAATTGGAATTTGCATTATAACTTTTGGAATTTATAAAATTATAAAATATATTAATTTAAAAAAACAGTTTAAAATAGAAGATAGTGAAACAATGATTTCTGGAATCATTACGATAACAGTTGGAATATTAATTGTAGTTTTAGCAAGTATTCTTGAAATTGGATTACGTTACATCATCGGATTTTATTTAATATTAAATGCTTTAGGTAAAATTATGATTGCCAAAACAATACTTGATCACAAAAATCCAATCTTTATTTCTAATACAATTGCAAGCATTATTCTATTAATTTTAGGATTATATACCATTTTTGTTGCCAATGCTGCTCTTATTATAGTAGGAATCTTCTTAATCATTTCATCCCTTGTAGACCTATTTACAAACTTAAAAAAATAAGCAAATTAATCTTGCTTATTTTTTTCATTATTTACTTTCTTCTTTGGTTTAGATTCACTATCTTCATCTTCTACAACACCCTTACGAGCGATGTAGATAAAATAACCAATTCCTCCGACCAATACTAATACAATGACAATAGACATAATTGCATCAAAACTAGATCCTTTAATGGTTCCATTTTGAATTCCAGCCACCAAATCCAAATAATTATCACTTTGATAATTAATTAAAATTGTTTCCTTAATACTATCAGACATACTAGAGGAACCAAATCCTTCGAAATACTTTTCTCCAATTACAATCAAAGGTACTCCCGAAAATTGATTTCCAAAATATTTAGAAACTTTTTCTGCCAAAGAAACATTGGCACGAATTTCTTCAGTATTTCCATTTGTTTCAAATGTTACTAATTTAAAGTATTCAGAATACTCACTATCTTTGCCTAATTCATCAAAAAATTCCAAAGCTTCAGCACAATGAGAACAACTTGAACTCTTAAAGATATATACATTAATTGGTTCCTTTGCATAAGTTGCCAAAGGTAAGATCACCATAGAAAAAATGGCTACAAATACTAATTTTAATTTTTTCAAAACTTACATCTCCCATCTCTAGATTATATCAATAATTAAATCTTTTTGAAATACTTAATGATTAAAAAATAGAGAGAAAAAGAAAAATAATTTATGCTTCTACTACTACATTTAAATCTGACTTTTGACTTAATACCCAATTCTTTGTATTTTCACTACGTACTTTCACAATCGCTGTATTTGGAACGCCATCAAAAATTGCAGAACTTTGATTTATATTTGTAACTTCAAAGAAACCTAAATTTAAATTCTCAAGATTCTCACAACCAGCAAACATCCATGCCATATTTGTCACCTTACCTGTATTAAAATTGCTCAAAACTAAATTGGTGAATGATTCACACCCATAAAACATATGCGTCATACTAGTAACATTACTTGTATTAAAATTGATGACATCTAAATTAATTAAATTACTACAATTTGCAAACATAAACGACATATCAGTTACATTACTTGTATTAAAATAACTAACATCTAAATTAGTTAAAGAAGAACATCTAAAAAACATACTATCCATACTTGTTACATTACTCGTATCAAAATGACTGACATCTAAATTATCTAAATTACTACACCATGCGAACATAAACGACATA
>CAOKLK010000103.1 GCA_948469295.1 uncultured Mycoplasmatota bacterium | reverse complement strand
CAAAATCCTACTGATGAATTAAAACAAACATTAGAATTATTTCATAATACATTAGAAATAGCTCGTACAGCTGGATTCGAAGTCCATGAAATTTCTATTCCTTTAGAAATCTTAAATGCGATTCCCGCAACCTATATCTGTATCTCTTGTGCCGAAGCTACAAGTAACTTATCAAATTTAACTGGAATCATTTTCGGACCTCGTGGAAAAAGTAAAAATCCAACCGAAATGATCAAAGAACATCGCACGGAAGGACTTTCTCCATTAATTAAAAGAAGATTAATCATTGGGTCTTATATTCTTCAAAAAGAAAACCAAGAAAAATATTTTCTTAATGCCCAACGAGTTAGAAATTTAGTTGTAACCAAAATCAAAGAACAATTAGAACAATATGATGCTTTAATTCTTCCTTGTAGTAGTGGGGGAGCAAAACCATTAGAAGGAAGTTTTGATATTATTACAAGTAGCAATAACATCCTAGAAAATCATATGGTAATTGCCAATTTCGGAGGATTTCCAAGCATTACCATTCCAAATGGATGGATCAATCATTTACCCATTGGTATTAATCTAACTTCTAACCAAAAACAAGATGAAAAACTATTGAACATTGCTGCAACCTTAGAAGAAAAAATCAATTTTAAAAATAGCATAGAAGGGAGAAAATAATGAACTTAATTCCCACAATTGGTATTGAAATGCATTGCGAAATGAAAAGCAACACCAAAGTTTTTTCAAAAGCCCAAAATACCTATACCGAAGAAGCAAATATTCATGTCAATGAAGTGGATATAGCCCTTCCAGGAATATTGCCAACAGTTAACAAAGAATGTGTAAGAAAAGCAATTATGGCCGCTCTAATACTAAACTGTAATATTCCAGAATATCTATATTTTGATAGAAAAAATTATTACTATCCAGATTTACCCAAAGGATATCAAATTACCCAAAGTCATGCTCCAATTGGCAGAAATGGACATATCACAGTACCTTTTAAAAACCAAGAACTAACAGTAGCAATTCATGACATTCATTTAGAAGAAGATACAGCAGGAATGGAACACATCAAAGATGCCTCTTACATAAATTACAATCGAGCTGGAATCCCTTTACTAGAATTAGTAACCGAACCTTGTTTTCATAGCAAAGAAGAAGTCATTGCCTTTTTAGAATATATAAGAAGAGTTTATCAATATACAGATATTTCTGATGCCGATATTATGAAAGGCCAAATTCGTTGTGATGTCAATATCTCCTTAAGCGAAAATGAAGCCTTAGGAACCAGAGTAGAAATCAAAGGAGTAAACTCATTTTCTAATATAGCTCTTGTCATTGATGCCGAAATAAAACGCCAAAAAGAATTAATTGAAAATGGAAAATCCGACGAAATCATTCAAGAAACGCGAGGATTTGATGAAGAAAATAACCGAACCACTAGATTGCGAAACAAAGCAAATGCCGAAGATTATCGTTATTTCATTGAACCAAACATTCCAAAAATTAAATTAGATTCCACTTGGATAGAAGAAATCAAACAAAGCATCCCTGTCCTTCCTTACGAAAGATTAAAAAAATATACTAATGAATATAATCTTTCCATCACAGATGCCAACAACTTACTAAAAGACAAAGAAACAAGTGATTATTTTGAAGAATGTTTAAAAGAAAACATCAAACCTCAAACTGCATGCAATTGGATAACTGGAAGTATCACAGCCTATTTAAACAAAGAATTCTTAAAAATCACAGATCTATCATTAAAACCAAAAGACTTAAAATTAATAGTTGAAAAATTAGAAAGCGGAGTCATTTCTTCCAAACAAGCTAAAGAAATAGTAGAAAAATCTTTCGAAACCAAACAAAAAATAGAAGACTTAATGACAGATGATCTCGTTCAAATTTCCGATGAAAATACTTTAGAAACAATTATTGATGAAATATTAAGTAAAAATGAATCTCAAATTACCGAATACAAAAATGGAAAAACCAACTTATTTGGATTCTTCGTTGGAAATGTCATGAAACAAACAAATGGAAAGGCAAATCCTGTAAAAACGAAAGAAATATTGGAAAGAAAATTAAAATAAAAAGAATCAAAAAATCTCGTTAAAAAAAATGAGATTTTTTTAAACTTTCTTCATAAAATAAATAAGAACAAACCAAAATATCTGTCATTTTTTAAAATATTTTGATAAAATAAAAGCATTAAAAAGGTGAATTCTTATGAAAAAAGAAAATGTAAAAAATAAAATCATTATCATATTATCCATTACCATAATTTTATTAATTGGGACCATGTCTTATCTTTTCTTCCAAAAACCTAAAAACATCTTCATAGAAGGAAAAGTGATCACCGAAGGAATAGGGTATATGATTATCGAAACAGAAGAAAATGATTATCTTTATGAAACCGAAGAAACTTATAAAGAAGGTAGCATTGTTAAAATTGATATTCAAAAAAAAGATGAAAATAGCTTACCCATTACAATTCAAGAAGGAACACTAGAACTGATCGAAGAACCTAACAATGACGCTTATGTATCTGGAAGTATAGAAATAGAAGAAGACCCAAAACCAAATACACCAAATCAAAACGAAATAAAGCATCCGTCTAAAGAGCCAGAAACAGAAAAAACAGATAATTATAACGAAACGGTAATTCCAGAGGAAACAAAAGACAAAGATCAATTAGTAATCGCATATTTAAACGAACTAGAGCCACAAATAGAAACAAAAGAAAACGAATCGATTATAAAAAATGGCTTTATAACAATAACAGATTTTCTATTTTATAATGGAGACATTAAAGGAGTTACATTAAACGAAATTTCTACAAAAACCAAACTCACAATATTAAAATTTGCTTTAAAAATAGATGCAAAAATAGATTCCTATTTTCCAGATTACAAAGAAAAAATTTCCAACACAACCTCTAAAATTTATACTGGTGTCAAAAACAAAATCATCGAAACCTATCTAAATACCACAGCCAAAATATGTACTCAAAATGAAACATTATGTGCTGATGCTAAAAAAGATTTTCAAAGTATGAAAACATCTTTCAAAATTACATGGAATATTGTCAAAAATTTAGCAAACAGTGGACTTGGAAATTTAAAAGAATGGTATGAAATATATTCTGGCAAAAAATAGCATCAAAAATATTTGGTGTTTTTTCATTCTTATGTTATAATTTCTACAGTAAGAAGGGTTGCATATGTTAGGAAAAATAAAATTTATTAGCGATAATATTGCTCATATTGAAAATACTGGTGGAAGTGCTGGAAGTCAAGATTTAATGAATGTCCATGTAATATTTGAAGCATCAGATCAAAAAATATTAGGAGAAATTACAGAAATCAATCCTGATATCATAAAAATCCGTTTCTTAGGTGAATATATCAACGGAAAATATATCAATGGTGTAATTAGAAAACCACTTTTATCAAGTACAATTAGAATAATAAACGAAAGTGAATTAAAAGAGATTGTTGGAAGTGAAAGTGGATCCTCTTTTACTTTGGGACATAGTGCCATATATAAAAAATATCAAATTTTCCCAGATATTAATGATTTTTTTTCAAATCATTTTGCCATTTTCGGAAATAGTGGAAGCGGTAAATCTTGTGGAGTTGCAAGAATAATCCAAAATGTATTTAGTAACAAAAACACATTATCTTATAACGCCAATATGATAATTTTTGATTCCTTTGGAGAATATAAAAATGCTTTTCAAAGCATCAACCAATATAGTGAATATTATAACTATAAATTTATCACAACAAATCCAACGGATCCAACGGATGTTCCCTTACAAATTCCTGTAAATTTATTAAAATTAGATGATTGGGCACTGTTATTGCAAGCCAATACTCACAGTCAACTACCGATTATAGAAAGAACTCTCCGTTTAGCAAAAATATT
>CAOKLK010000102.1 GCA_948469295.1 uncultured Mycoplasmatota bacterium | reverse complement strand
ATTCTAAATTAATTTGATATTTGGCACTAGTATTACACACATTTTGAATTGTAAAAGTATAAGGTACATTTTGAAGTCCTTCATGATCTAACACAGGAAAAGCTTGATCTAATTGAATCGGATTTCGATCTGTAAATTCTATTTTAAAACATCCACTATCTACAATATTACTTTCGGTTTGAAAAAAAGTTTTCATCCAATACGCATAACTAATGCCTATTACAAATAACAATCCAATAACACACCCTAAAGTAATCAATATCTTTTTCTTTTCCATAACTATCACTACCTTTTAAAATACCCAAGTTTTGCAAAATTATTTACTTAGCTTATTATAACACTAACTATATCATATTTTTCACTAATGATAAATAATTTTTTATAGAGAAAAAAACAAGATTTTTCCACTTGACAGGAAGAATTTAGATTGTTTAATATACAGTTGGTGATCAAAAATGATTCTGTATGTGAGTGGAAGAACCGATATTATTGCATGGTATTCCAAATGGTTTCAAAATCGATACAAAGAAGGATTCTTCGATGTAAGAAATCCTTTTAATCCCAAATTAGTAAGTCGAATTTATCGAAAAGATGTAGATGCCATAGTGTTCTGTACGAAAAATCCATTGCCAATTCTCCCTTTTTTAAAAGAAATCAAAGAACCAATTGTTTTTCAAATTACAATTACCCCTTATGGAAAAGAAATTGAACCAAATGTTCCATCCAAGAAAGAAACCATAAAAGCGATCAAAGAAATATCAAAAATAATTGGAAGCGAAAATGTTTTTATTCGTTATGATCCAATATTTTTCTCAGAAAAATACAATATTTCCTATCATTTAAAAGCCTTTCAAAAACTTTGTGAAGCATTAAATGGAATGACTAAAAGTATTATTATTTCTTTTCTAGATGAATACAAAAATGTGAAAAAAAATTATAAATATTTAAAATATCGAGAAATAACCCAAGAAGATTATCAAATAATTGGACAAAACTTTAGTGAAATTGCCAAAAATAACAAAATGACAGTTCAAACTTGCTTTGAAAAAGAAGATCTAACCACATATGGTTTTAGAAAATCTGCTTGTATTTCCAAAGAATATGCTTTAAAAATAACTGGAAAAACTTTTAAAAAATGGAAATCTAGAAATTGTAATTGTGTAGAATTAGTTGATATTGGATCCTATAATACATGTAATCATTTATGTAAATATTGCTATGCCAATTATGAAGAAAATTGGATTTCTAAAAATATCAAAGATCATCATCCAGATTCCACCCTTTTAACAGGATACTTAAAAGAAGATGACAAAATTATCGTTAGAAATAAATAAAAATATGATATGATGAAAAGGAAAAAATAGGAGTAATTTTTTATGAAAAAAATATATATTATTTTAATGCATACTCATACCTTTCCAGCAAGATTAATAAAAATTGCTACAAAGTATCCTTATAGCCATGTAGGACTCTCTCTAGAAAAAGATTGTAATCAAATTTACAGTTTTGGAAGAAAAAAATGGAATTCCTTCATTGACTGTGGTTTTACCATCGAAGAAAAAAATGGCAACTTCTTTCAAAAATTTAATAAAACCATTTGCAAAATTTATGAATTACCTGTAACAGAAAAACAATACAAAAAGATAAAAAAGCATTTACAACATATGAAAAAAAATCAAGCCATTTATAAATATGATTTCATTGGGTTAATTTTAAAAATTTGGGATATTCCAACAAACTATCAAAATCGTTATGTATGTAGCTATTTTGTTGCGAGCATTTTACAAAAATTTAAAGTTTATCAATTTGACAAAAATTTAAGTTTAGTAAAACCAAAAGATTTTGAATGCATTCCTTTATTAAAAGAAATATACAATGGTTATTTTTCAAAATATCAATAATTTACAAAAAAAAGAATACATGATATACTAATCAAGGATAAGAGGATGGAAGAAGTATGAAAAATAATAAAAAAATCATCATGATAAGTGGAATTATAATTGCTTTATTAGCATTAGGTATCGGAATATTTCAAATCATTACTAATATAAAAGAAAAAGAAAGAGAAGAGCTAGAAAGGCAAAATCTTATAAAAGAAGAAATTAATACAAATTACAATATTTTTAACGAACTGGCTACGAAATTTAATGAACAAAAACAAGAACTAAATAATACATTAAGTCAATTATATTATCAAACCATCCCAGAAAAAAATGAAGAAATAACAAATTTACTAGATGTTTATAGTGATATTATAAAAAGTCTAAAAGAAACAAGTTTAAAATTAGAAAAAGTTTGCCCAAATGAATTTACCGACTCAGATTTAAAACGAAAATGTGCCTCTTACAAAATAAGTTTGGAAAATGCAATAAATGTTTATCAAGAGGACATATTATCATATAATAATTTAATAGAAGAATATAATAAATGGATAAAAACCCAAGAAGGTTATTTAGAAATATTAAAATACGAAAATGAAATAAAGGAGTAAGTTATGAAAAAAGTGAAAAAAAATAAAAGTAGAATTATAATGATAATTTGTTTGTTTTTTCTTCCTTTTTTCTTTTCTTTTTTTCTAGTCGGCTTTCATAGCAATGAACTAATAATAAAACCACTTCATTACATTCTCTTTTTATTACTCTTTATCACATTAACTATTTTTATTGCCAGCTTATATCTCACCTTTGTCAAAAGAAGATTATTACCCAAAATCAAAAAAGTATGGTTAATTTTATTAATTCTTTTTCTATCTATAGAATGGATCTGTGCTAGTACTGTTTTAATATTATTATATGGTCCAAATGATAAATTTCGAAACTGGTTAATTCCAACAGCTATGACCACCATGACCCATCAATATTTTGCCACTTGGTTTTATTCTAAACAAGAAATTGAAGAAGTTCTGGCCTCAAATCAAATTATTGAAATCGAAGAAGATACAGATTTAAATTTAATCAACATCGGATCTTCTTCTCCAAATCATATTTATGCAAATGAATATGAAAAAGAAATTTTAGAACGGAATGAAACGGATGTCTATAAAATCATTCCAATTACCGAAGATAAATATACAGGATATCTGGTAGCTATTTATGATCCAAGTCGAGTAGGAGTAGCCTTAACCAAATATTTAAACAACAAAGGACAATATGTAACCGATATGGCCGCCGAAGAAAATGCTTTACTAGCTATAAATGGGGGAGGATTTATCGATCCTGGATACAGTAGTAATGGTGGAACACCACATGGAATTGTTTTCAAAAATGGAAATTTAATCTCCAATCAAGCGTATAATTCTGCTGGAGGACTGATTGGGTTTACCAATGATAATATTCTAATTCTTGGAAAAATGAGTGCCAATGAAGCTATTAATAAAGGAGTAAGAGATGCTGTAACATTTGGTCCATTCTTAATTGTTAATGGAAAAAAATCATTCATCAAAGGAAATGGTGGATGGGGAACAGCACCGAGAACTGCAATTGGTCAAAGACCAGATGGAGTTGTTTTATTCCTAGTAGTAGACGGTCGAAAATTAGGAAAACCAGGAGCAGATATGGTAGATCTAACAGAAATTATGTCCAGATATGGAGCGTATAACGCTGCCAATTTAGATGGAGGAACTTCAAGTGTGCTAGTATTCCCAGAAGAAGTCGCCCAAAATTATTTAGACGAATCAGAACTAAAACGAAATTGCCGCCAAAATTATTGCTATATTAATGATCCAATTGATGGCGGAGGATCCCATGAAACAAGATGGATTCCAAGTGCTTTTATTGTAAAATAAGAGAAAGAAGTGAAAATATGAATGAAAAATTAAAAAAAATAATAGATTATAGTTTGATTTTTGTAGCTTTTATTTGTGCCATTATTTTTTATTATAACTTTGATTTAGAAACAATACTTTGGAATCAACAAGACACAGTAAAACAA
>CAOKLK010000101.1 GCA_948469295.1 uncultured Mycoplasmatota bacterium | reverse complement strand
CAAGTTGATGACTTAAATAATATAAAGAATTTTTTGAACAATAACGATCTATCTGTTTCTATTTCACCAGATTTTGAATCAGATAAAGAGACAAAAGAAGAATTGAAATATGAAGAAAATAAACGAGAAGAACAAAAAGATGAAGACCCTACACCAGAAAGGGAAACAGATTCAAACGAATATATTATTCGTTATAGTGAAGTAAAAGAAAGATTATATAAAAGTTCAAAAAATGGAGAATTAAATAAACTTTATAATGAATTAAGCAATTTAAAACCAACCCAAATTCTTTCAAAAGTTTCAAAGATTCTTTTTAACATTGATGATATAAATAAGATTAAAATAGATGATGTAAGAAAAACATTACTATCTTTAGTAACTGACTTTGCTCCAGACACTTTAGAAAATAAAAATATTAGATTGTTTGATACTTTAGATAATGATCAAAGAACAAAAGAAATTCAAGTATTTTTAGTAAAAGCATATACCGAATTGAAGAAAAAGATTATCCACAATCCAAAAGATCGTGTAAAATTGACTTATCAAAAAAGAACAGAAGAAGAATTAAAAAAAGAACAAGAAAATTATAGAAATTACATGAATCATTCAAATACAGAAAGATTAGAAGAGAAACCTTTTGAACAACAAACTGGAGAACCTACAAAAGATGAGAAAACAGATTTAAATCCAGATACAGGTTTACGAGTTATGCCAGGAACAGGGTTGAGAGTTTTACCAGAAGACAAAAAATCAAATCAAGCATATTTAAAAGCATTGAAAAACATCGCTCCATTTGCATTAGGAACAGCAGTTGGGTTAGGTGCATCAGTTGTTATACCAAACGTTACATTTTCAGTTTTAGGACCTATTAGAATTGGTTATTCAACCGCTAAGTTTGCAAACAAAGTTTATTCAAAAGCTTTAGGTGGAAAACCAACTCCGATAGATAAATTTATTAATACAAAAAAAGCTGAAATAAAAGAAAAATTTGGAGATACCAAAATATATGCGGCAGCAAAAAAAGTGAATGATTTCTTGAAAAAAAGAGAAGTTCAATGGTTCTTAAATGGAGCAGCATTTGGATATACAATAGGAAATGCTTTTGATATAAAAGGAAAAATAGATAAATTAAAACAAGCAAATATGAATAAAGTAAATGTTTCTGAAAAAATAGTAAATCAACCATTAAATAATGCTAATGGAAATATCACCGGAAATATTAATGAAAATATTTCAATAAATAAAAACCATCCAGCTGACTTCATGCAACCATCAAATGCTGGTACAAATAATTATGATTGGTTAAACACTGGAGAAAATATTGATTTATCAAATGTCCAATATGGTTTCAAAGATTCAATTCAAGCCATGGGGGACAGTAATCCAGTTAATTTATTAACAAAATATGCATCTGGAGATAATGGAACATTTATTAAAAGTTTAGTCTTACCAAACGGAGAGACTTTTACAGGAAACATAGGGGATCTTTTAGAAAAAGGGATAGATCCAAATACCATTGCAGCACGTATTATGAATCAAAATGGAGATTATGCATGGATGAATTTACAAGACATTTTAGATGCATATAGTAATACTGCTGGTAAAATTAGATAGGATACGATATGAAAGATAAAATATTGGAAATTGCAGGAAAATCTTATTATGTATTACAAGAAGTAGTGCACAATAATCGTTGTTATGGATTAACGCTACCTTGTGATATTAAAAAAGATGAAGTAGATGAAGATAGTTTAGTTTTAATGGAATTCAAAAATGAAAATGAACAACTTGTTGCATGTGACGTTCCAGAAGATAAATTAGCTCATGAAATATTTCAAAAAATATTAAATAATTTACAAGAAACAACAGAATAAAAAACTGTTGTTTTTTAATATAATTGACAAAAAATAAAAAAGTAGTATAATAACAAAATTAAAAGAGGGGGTTACGATGATGAATATACCATTTATCGGAAAAAGAAAGCTTCAAAAAGAGAAAATTCAAAAATTAGCAGAAATTTATTTAATCAATTTCATAGCAACAGGAAATTATAATTTAAATTCCAAAAAAGATCGAAACGAATTAAAAAAAGAAATAAAAGAATTAGACTTATTAGAATACTTAGCATTATTAAGAAAAAATAAATTGAAAAAGAAAACCTTTCGTAAGTTTAAGAAATGTGTAAAAAAAGAATTAGGAAAATTACTAAAAGAATATAAAAAAGATCCAAAAGAAGAAAAACAATCACCGAATGTTCAGATAGAAATCAATCAACTGTTTGAGTACATTAAATGGGAGAATCTATCAAAAAAAGACCAAAATAAGATGTATCAAACATTTTTAACTATGAATGATGAAATTTGGCAAAATATTGTTATGTGGAATAATAATAACAAAGCTTATAGTGAAATAGAATTGAACAACATGAAAAAAGCATTTTTGCAACAAATGCAAGAACAATTAACAACAAATAAATCACAAGTTGATTTTAATAGTATTATTTCGAAATATGTAGGAGAACTAAACAATTTAGATTATAGTGCTTATGAAAAATTAATGAAATATTTAAACGTAGAAAACCTTAAAAACGATAATCAAGAACTATCTTCATGTAATGAAAGAGATCTACAATTAATAATACAAGAAATTAATAAACAAGGAAAAGAAATCGCTTTAAGAAAATTGTTAGAACTTAAAGAGGTAAAAAAATATGTGGAGCCTTTTCAATCTTATATAAAAAATAATCTATTAACTTATGAAATGGCTGAAAAAGAAATTTCAAATCTACCAAATAATATAACTTGTAATGATTTTAACAGAAAAATTTTACAAGATTATTTAAGAAAATGTTTGAAAAGCAATCAAAGAAAAACCGAAAATAAGAAAATTGATCCTACAACAATAATAAATAATATCAAAGAATTTTTAAAAGCATCTTCGCTAAAAGATAATATTACATTTTATAATGGATTAAATAACTGTGAAAAAGACTATTTATATTGTGAACATTTAAATGACTTAGAATTTCAAAAAGTAAAAGAAGAAACAAAACAAATTACTATTCAGACAATTACAGAAAAGATCTGGAAGAATAATAAAACTTTACAAGATCAAGAAACATTAATTCGTCCAAACTTAAAACAATATCAAATGCCTATAGAATTAGAAGATTTAGTATTAATAGAAATTGAAAAAAATAGACAACTAAAAACACAATTTAAATATTATCACTTAGAAGATCAAGTATTAGCATGTAGTGAAACAATTGAAAAAAAAGGAAAAGTAAAAGGATACTATGTCCAAATGAATAATCAATTACAATTAATAACAACAGAAGAAGAACTAATATCTAAAATGAATGCTGGTTACGAATTAAAAGGATATGAAGTGGAATTTACCAAAAATTCTGAAAAATACAAGCGAAAAGTAAAAAAAGAAAATATTTTTCCGTCAAAAACAATATTAGAAAAAATAACGAACGAATGGCAAGCAAAATTAGTAACTTTAGTTGTAGTAGGTCTTATCATTGGAGGATTAATCAAAGTTGATAAAGACAATAAAAATTCTAATGAACCAGAAATAGAAGATATCACCAAAAATCTAAACAACGAAGACGTGTTAACGGAAGAAGAAGATATCTTAAGAGAAATCAATAAAACAAGAGAAGAATATGCAGCAATGCGTCAAAAGTTGATTGAAATTCAAAATAATATGGCAAATTATCAAGAGAATAATACAAATGAAATAGTAATTGGGGATGCAGTTCTTCCATATGAAGGTACAGATTGTTTTCCAGATGTATATTCCTTAATGAAAAATGATAAAAAAGTAGCAGCAGATTGTAATGAAGAAGAAATTAAAATCATCCTTGGAAAGATTTTCGAAAAAAATGGAGTGATCGAAATCGCAAAATCAGAAGAAGTAGCACAAAGTTTAATAAATAATA
>CAOKLK010000100.1 GCA_948469295.1 uncultured Mycoplasmatota bacterium | reverse complement strand
GATTGAAGGTTTAGTTCATGTTAGTACTTTGAAGGGAGATTTTTATAATTATGTTCCTGAGAGTTTGGCTTTGATCGGAAATAATACAAAGAAAACGTATCGAGTAGGTGATTCGGTAAAAATTCGATGTATCGCTTCTTCCAAAGAAACTGCTATGATTGATTTTCAGATAGTAGAGGATAGCAATGAACGAGATAAAAAATAAGAAGGCGTATTTTGATTATTCTGTTTTAGATACTCTTGAAGCGGGAATTGAGCTTGTAGGAACAGAAATTAAAAGTATTCGAAAAGGATCACTAGATTTAAATGATAGCTTTGTGGTTGTAAAAAATGGGCAAGCAATGTTATTAAATTGTTTTATTGCTCCTTATTTTGAAGGGAATCAATTTAATCATGAAGAGAGAAGAACAAGACGTTTGTTATTACACAAGAAAGAAATTAAAAAGTTGCGAGAAGCTGTAGTGCAAGATGGTGTTACTTTGGTTCCTTTAAAAGTTTATTTTAAACGTCAGTATGTTAAAGTTTTGGTGGGAATCTGTAAAGGGAAGAAAAATTATGATAAAAGAGAATCTATTAAAAAGAGGGATATGGAACGTGAGAATCGTCGTATGCTTTAATGGATTCTTTTTTTGATATAGACTTTATTAATTTTTTGATTTTTGTTATAATCTTTTTAGAATAGGTGGTTTAAATGAAAAAAATGATCTCAAAAAAGAAATCATCTAGAATAAAAATATTTGCTGTTATATTACTTCTTCTTGTTTGTGCTTTTGGTGTTTATTATTTTCAACCAGATATTATTTCAGATTTGTCTTTTGATCATTCGAAACCAAAGATCCAAATTATTGATGAAGATTCTAAAAATCGTGCTTATGGGGTAATGATTAATAATCATAATCAAGCAAGACCTTATCACGCAGGTCTTCAAGATGCGTATTTGGTGTATGAAATGATTGTAGAAGGTGGAATTACTAGATATTTAGCATTTTTTCAAGATCAAGATACAACAAAGATCGGACCTATTCGAAGTGCAAGGCCTTATTTTTTAGATTATGTGATGGAACATGATGCTTATTTTGTTCATTGGGGATTTAGTGATGAGGCGAAGTCTGATATTAACCGTTTTGGTATTCAAAATATTAATGGACTTTATCAAGAAAAATATTTTTGGAGAGATCGAAGTCTTCCTGTCTCTTTGGAACATACGGCTTTTACCAGTATGGAAAAGTTAAAACAAGCTTCTCATGATTTCAGTTACCGAAATAATAGAAATCAAGACTTTTTATTTTCGTATTCTGCATCTAGTATTTCCATTTCAGAAGATGCTTTTTTCGCAAATCAAATATCTATTCCATATTCTAAAGGACTTACTACTAGTTATGTTTATAATGAAGAAGAAAAAGTCTATAAACAATTTGTTAATGGAGAAGAACATGTGGATTTTGTTACTAAAAAGCCATATACTGTGAAAAATATTATTGTTTATCAAGTATCTAATTCTGCTATTGATAATTATGGAAGACAACAATTAAATAATGTTTCTAAAGGGGAAGGCTATTATATTACAGAAGGAAAAGCAATTCCTATTTTATGGAGTAAGAAAAGTCGTGAGGGAGAAACGAAATATACTTATCAAGATGGAACACAACTTGTGTTAAATGATGGAAATACTTGGATTCATATTGAACCCAAAAGTCAGAAATTTGTGATAGAATAAAGTGGAGGTATTTTATGGAAGGTATTATTGATTTTTTAGTACACAATTATATGTGGTTTTTAGTGATTACAATTATTTTAATTTTTGCTTTGATTGGATATATTGTTGAAGTAAGAGAATATAAAAAGGTGAAACAATTCGGTGGTGTTTCTAAAGAAGTGGAATTGAATTTTGAAAATTTAGCAAAACAGGCCCAAAATAAAACATTGGGAACAACTGTTATGAAAAATAATGGAATGAATAATTTAGGAAATAATCAAATCATGAATGCAGGTGTCAATATGAATAGGAATTCACCGCTTCAAAATAATACGATGGGAAATGGTTTTCAAAATTTTAAATAAATTTGGAGATATTAAAAAAATATTAGAGAATGTTCTATAGAAGTTTGAAGTTAATTCAAATTTTTTTTTGCTTTTTTTGAATTTTAAAATTTGAATATAAATTATGATTTTGGAAAATACTAGATAATGAAGGTATAATATGATAATATTGATGTTATAAAATAAAAAATAAATCATAGTGATTGTTGGTGGAATATGAAATATAATAGAATAAATCAAAAGAAGATGTATCGAATGCTTGGAATTTGTGTTTTAGTTTTAATATTTATAGTAGTTGTTGTCATAGAAAGTTTTAAAATTTATCATGAAAAAAAAGAATATGATGATTTGAAGAAAGGTATGTTTGAAAATGTATTGTTTGCATATACCTTGGAGGATCAGGATGGAAATAAAACAAATATAGAGACCATACCAGAGGGAAATAATTATGAAGTAACTATTACTTGTGATAATGGTGCTATTGGTGTTTGGAATTATGAAGAATGGGGACCGTTAATTAAAGATCTAACTAGTACACGAACGAAATGTAAGATTAATTTTGGACCTGTTAAACCGTTATTTATTGATTTCATTAAGGGAAATTCTGTTGTAACTAGTGGGGAAGGTTTGTATGAAGTAAGTCATAATGATGCTAGTATTACCTATACAACCGATCAAAATGCAATTCAAAATTTGAAACAGACAGAATATCGATATGCTGGAAGCAATCCAAGTAATTATGTAACTTTTAATAATGAATTATGGCGGATTATTGGACTTGTGAATACACCAGAGGGATCTCGTATGAAATTAATTCGTAAAGATAGTATTGGTGATTATGCTTGGTATACTAGTGATTCTAGTATAAATAGTGGTCAAGGAATTAATGATTGGAATAGTTCTAATGTTAAGAATGTATTAAATAATACTTATTATAATAATTTAGATAATCTGTCAAAAGAGATGATTGATCAAGTTACATGGAATACTGGAAGTAATGGATCAACAGATTATGCAACTTTAAATGCCAATCTTTTTTATAATATAGAACGAAGTAGCAATACAGGAAAAATATGCGGTAGTGGTTCGTATTGTAATGATACTGTGAAACGAACAACAACATGGACTGGATTAGTTGGAGCTATATATCCAAGCGATTATGGGTATGCAACAATTGGAGGGAGTACAACCAATCGAACTACTTGTTTAAATACGGCTTTATCTGCATGGAATAATGGAAAAGTAGATGATTGTTTTACAAATAATTGGTTACGAAGGGTAAGTCAAAATCAATGTAGTTTAACTTCCCGTGCTTTTTCTGTATCTGGTGTGAATGTATTTCGAATAAATGGTTCTGGGAAAGTTGATTTTACTCGTGCAAGTTCTGCTTGTTCTGCTTTTCCGATCGTTTATTTAAAAACAGATGTAAAAGTGGGTAGTGGAAATGGAAGTATCGATTCTCCATATACATTAGCTTTTGAGTGATAAGTAAAGTGGATTTCAATAGAGGAAAGAAGAAATAACCAAATTGATGGATATGCTTATTTCTTTTTTTTATATTAGTTTTCAATGAGGAGGAATACAAAGTATTTCTCTGTTTTATGAATAAAACATGGACGAATCTTTTTCTTAATGTTATAATTGAGGAAGCAAAATAAAAAGGAGTGGTAAAATTGACTTTAACTTCCCTTTGGGCATTATTTACCAAGGTTTTAGATATTTGTATCGTTTGGTTAATGTTTTATTTTATTTTGAAAAATATTAAGAATAATGTCAAAATGGTTTTAATTTTAAAAGGGGTATTGCTTATACTAGTAATAGAAATTATTAGTAGAATTTTAAATTTGTATACAGTAGGATTACTATTACAGTATGTTATTGAGTGGGGACCTATTGAAATTATTATA
>CAOKLK010000099.1 GCA_948469295.1 uncultured Mycoplasmatota bacterium | reverse complement strand
TAAATGTGAGACTCCAATACGCATAACTAATTCCTACAATTAAGAGTATTAGGATCATACAACCTAAGGTGATTAACGTTTTTTTCTTAGTCATATTTGTAACTTCTTTCTATGATTATTATACAGGAAATTTGGTTTATTGTCTTTTTTATAGTATCAATAAAATTATTATTTTATTTACTTTAATTTAAAAAAAGCCAATATCAAAAAGCATTGGCTTTTTTTAAATTTTATAGAAAATATTTTTCTTTCTAGCAATAATGATTCCAACAATTAGAAGAATTAATGATCCAATTAAAAGGGTTGGTTTTAAGATTGCTCCTGTTTCAGGATTTTCCACTTCTCCTTTGTCATAATTGACATTGTCATCTGGATTTTCATTATTTCCTTGATTATCATCTTTTGGTTCTTCTGGTTCTCCAGGATCTGGATCTACTGGATCCTCTGGTTTTTCTAGAATGTTAAATTTATATATTTTGGTTGTTTTTCCATCTTCTGCTGTTACAACTAGTTCATAATAAGCTGGAAGACTTTCAAATTCAAAATTTGCTAAGTGTTTGCTTCCATTGGAATCTAGTGTATATTCAAAAGATACGTATTTGGTTCCCTTTTCGACATAAATTGTATATTCGGTAATTTCTTTTCGAAATTCCGTTGTTAAGGTTCCATTTTGGATAATTACATTGGAAATTGAAGTATCACTTGGTAATTGTGGTGCTGGTTCTTGTTCACGATTTACAATTACTTGATAAATTTTTCTAGTGCCATTTTCTGCTTCTACAATGATTTCACAATTTGTGGTACTTCCTGGTTCATTTAGGGCACAGGTTGTTCCAGAAATAATTTTTGAAGTTGTGGCGTTTACTACTGGAGTAAATGTCATAGTGTCAATATTCCATGCCACAGTAGTGGTATAAGTTAGGATATCTCGATCAAAGCTTGGAGATAATGTTCCATTACTGATAAATAAATTTTTTAAAGTTGCATCTCCATTAAAACAATCTCTTTGATATTCTTGTTCTGAAATAATGGTACCATTTGGTCCAAAATATAAATTATAAGGATCTTTGGCACAAGTTAATGCTCTTGTGGTAAAGGCATCGATTTGAAATTCACTATTTCCTGTAATTTCGACATCAATGGTAGCAATTTGATAAACACCACGATTAATTCCATTACTATAAAAATAGAATTCTGCACTATCCCCTGTTCGGTTGATCCAATTTCCAGATGTTTGAATTTTAGTAATCCGTCCATTGGTAATTTGAATGGTTCCTGAAATATAGTTTAGATCTATATTTTCTGCTCGCATGATGGTTCTCCAAGTATTGGACCCTGTTTGAACGGTTTCAAATTTAATTGGTGAATCTTCATCGGCATAAACGTTTGTGCAAATAAAGATATTACATAAAACAATAATTAGTCCAATTAAAATATTTTTTATTCTCATAACACTCCCACCTTCATCTATTCTTTATTAGGATGATTTTATCTTATCATTTTATACATAAAATTGCAAAATATCCTTTTCTTTTTTTGTAAAGAAAAAGTAAATGTTTTATTTTTTCTTATGATGAATACTAGCTTTTATAAATGAATCAAATAAGGGATGAGATTTGGTTGGACGACTTTTAAATTCAGGATGAAATTGACTTGCTATAAAATGAGGGTGAATTTCCTTTGGTAATTCAATGATTTCTACTAAGTTGCTTTCTGGATTAATTCCTGAGAAAACTAATCCATTTTGTTCTAAAATATTACGATAGTCGTTATTAAATTCATAACGATGACGATGTCTTTCGAAAATACTCTCTTGTTGATAATCTTCATGTGCTAATGTATTTTTAGCTATTTTGCATTCGTAATTTCCAAGACGTAAGGTTCCTCCTTTATTGACTATGGCTTTTTGATTGACCATTAAATCAATGACTGGATTTTGACACATGGAATCAAATTCTTTGGAAGAAACGTCTTCTAGTTTACAAACATTTCTGGCGTATTCTATCACAGCTATTTGCATTCCTAAGCAAATTCCTAAATATGGAATTTTGTTTTCTCTTGCATATTTACAAGCGATGATTTTTCCTTCGATTCCTCTAGAACCAAATCCTCCAGGAACTAATATGCCTTGACTGTTTTTAAATATTTCTTTGATGTTGGTATCTTTTTTTTCTAATAATTCACTATCTACCCAGTTTATTTTGACTTTGGTTTGATAACGATACCCAGAAGAAGATAGGGCTTCTTTTACAGATAAATAAGCATCTTCTAATTCTACATATTTTCCAACTAAGGCAATTTCTACTTCATCTTTTAAGTTTTCGACTGTATGTATTAGATTTTTCCAATCATTTAATTTGCTTTTGGTAACTTTTAATTCAAATTGATTTAAAATGATTTCTTCTATTTTTTGATTATGAAAATTTAAAGGAATTTGATAAATGTTTGGAACATCTTTGGCTTCGATGATATTTTCTTCGGGGATACTTCCAAATAAAGCAATTTTTTGTTTGATGGAATTTCCTAAATCAATGGGTGCTCTTGTTACTAAGATATCTGGTTGAATTCCAAGTCTACGTAGTTCGATGACACTGTTTTGGGTTGGTTTGGTTTTTAATTCGTTTGACCCATATAAATATGGAATTAACGTGGTATGAACAAAGCAAGTGTTTTTATTTCCTTGTTCTAGACGAAATTGACGAAGTGATTCCATCATTACAGAAGATTCTATATCTCCGACGGTCCCTCCGATTTCTGTAATCACAATATCTGCTTTACTTGTTGTTGCTGCTTCATAAATTTTATTTTTTATTTCATTTGAAATATGTGGAACAATTTGAATGGTTGCTCCTAAGTAATCTCCTCTTCGTTCTTTTTCGATGACACTTGAATAAATTTTTCCATTGGTAATATTTGAGGTATAGTTTAGTTCTTCATCGATAAATCTTTCATAGTGTCCTAAATCTAAATCTGTTTCACAACCATCTGCTGTTACAAATACTTCTCCATGTTGGATTGGTGACATGGTTCCTGGATCAACATTCATGTAAGGATCAAATTTTTGCATGAATACTTTATATCCTTTGGCTTTTAATAGTAGTGCAATGCTAGAGGCTGTGATTCCTTTTCCTAGTCCTGAACAGACTCCTCCTGTTACGAATACAAATTTTGTCATTTCTTTACTCCCCTCTAAAATGTAAAAAAAGAACCCAGAGAGAACTTCTTAGGCTCTTTTAAATTATAACATTATTTCTTTAACTTTGGAAATTTTTTTGATATATTTTTTTATAAAATTATTGTTCTTCGTAGGAATACTTTAATTCATAAATTTTGTTGGTTGTTATAATTTTGATGGTACTTATTTTGTTTTTGTCACTTTTTATGGTGATGGTTTCCTTGTTGTGATAATAAATATGTACATTTTCGGTTTCTTCTATTTTTTCACTTGTTTTTATTTTTTCAAAGATGGTTTTTAGGGATATTATTTCTTCATCTATCGGATCCCAGATACTTGCTATTTCTTCTTCATTCTCTATCAAAATTTGATAGGTTTTCCCATTTTCTATTTTATATTTGATAATACCTATTTTAGATTCTTTATATCCAGTTTCAATGTTTTGCTCTTTTTCTCCTTTGTAAATTAAGTTTTCATTATTTTCTAAGGTTATTATTTTATATTCATATTGATAATTTTGGGAGATTAAAATTTGAAATTGCTCTTCTATTTTTAAATTTTTTGGTTGTTCTTGATTCGTTTGATTTCCTGGTGTTTTGGTTTCTTCTTTTTGTTTGATTTGTGGTTTTGAAGTGATTAAGGATATTCCAACAATGATGATAAATAAACTCCATATTATTAGTTTGATGATGGCTTTTCCTCGTTTTTCTTGCCACATTTTAAACAGAAAATTTGATTCTTTTTTCATGTTTCATTCACTTTCTTATTTATTA
>CAOKLK010000098.1 GCA_948469295.1 uncultured Mycoplasmatota bacterium | reverse complement strand
TCATAGAAGCAAACAAAGCTAACCATAATATAAGGAATTAACCATAGTAAGCCAATATATAAAGTAAACATGGATAAAATTACCCATCCAATAAAAGTAAGTCCTAACCAGAAGAAACTCCAACGATTTCCTCTCATCATATCTTCACTTGTTTGTACAATCTCTTTTCCAGACATATCTGGGTTATCATATAATACATAATAAGATAAAGAATATAAATATCCTTTTACAATAGCATAAATGATAGAAGCGATATAACCAATAAATCCAACAATAGCAAGCCCACCAAATCCAGCAGAACTAGAAGCGTGTGTATTGTACATAGAAAGCATAGCCATACCATAAATAGAGCCACCAACACCTACCATGAATATAGCCACAAAGATGATAACAAGGACAACAGGAACAATCATTTTTAATAACATGTTTCCAAAAACGCCCCATACTTTTCCAAAGTAAGAAAAACCAATACTTAAGAAATCCGTATAATTTACTTCTTCATCTCGACGTAATTTTATAAACATAACTAAAAAACCAAATGAAATTGGTAAATTAATTAGTAATTGTACAATTGGTCCAATAAACGGAACCAAATTTAATAAAAAGGTAATGGCGAAGGTAATTAAACTATAAAATAAAGTAAGTAAAGCAGCTTTTCCCCATTTTCCTTTTAAAGCTTCACGAGCATTTGCTCTTAATTCTGATGATACTACCATAAAACATCCTCCTTTTAATTTTCTAACAATTAGTATGATATGTAATCGTCAAAGACGACAACATAATTATTTATATTTCGACTTAAGTCTATATGAATTTATACAATCTGTCAAGATAAAATCATAAAAAATAGACAGAAAGTCGAAAAACTTTCTATCTATCTATATGTATCATGTACATTATTTATACCTTTCCTGAATTTCTTTTACTTCCTCATAATGATGTTCCAAAATATCTAAAAACACATCCGCAATCTTAGGGTCAAACTGCGTTCCCTTGCATCTTGTAATTTCAGAAATAACCACATCCAAAGGAAGTGCATCACGGTAAGTTCGCTTCGAAGTCATCGCATCAAATGTATCAGCAACCGCAGCAATACGAGCAAAATAAGGAATTTCCTCACCCTTTAACTTTCCAGGATACCCAAACCCATCGTATTTTTCATGATGATGTTTTACAATTGGAATAATATCTTGGAAAATGGTAGCAGTTGATAAAATATGAGCACCAATCGTTGGGTGATTTTTAATCTCAGAATACTCATCATCCGTAAGTTTTCCCTCTTTTAATAAAATACTATCCGGTACACCAATCTTACCAATATCGTGGAATAAACCACCAATACGAAGCGTTTTTATCTCTTCTTCAGATAGGCCTAAATACTTACCAATTAATACACTAAACTCCGAAACACGATCCGAATGACCACGTGTATAAGAATCTTTTGCCTCAACCGTATAACGCAAAGTCTGAATACTCTCCATATAAGCACGTTCTAATTGCTCATAAGTATCTTGTAATTTATTATTCATATCTTTAATAACATTCATTTGAGAAATTGCCTTAATACCAGATTCCACAAGCAATAGTAATTGGTCAAACTTATCGCTTTTTTCACAATACCCTTGAATATCAAGCCTACGAATGGTCTCCAAAGGAGGAGCTAAATCCTTATGACCAGTTAGTAATAAAATATATAACTCTTTATTAAATTTTCGGATCTCTTCCACCACTTGATCACCATGAATAGGAGTCATAATAAAATCCAAAAGCATTAAATCAAAATGTTCATTTTTCACTTTTTCAATGGCTTCCATAGGGTCAGTTACTCCAGTAAAATCATAGCCAGAACGTTTCAAAAAAATAGAAAGAGAATCAATAATACCTTCTTCATCATCCACAACAATAATCTTATAACCATTTGAAGGATGTTGTAAATTTCCTTTCCTCATAGTTCCACCTCATTTAATTATTTATGTATCTATTATATTCGCAAAAAGTAAGAAAAGCAAGACAAAAACACAAAAAAGAACGAAAATTAACAAAAAGTGTTGTAAATATTAATAGACATATAAAATTTGTCGGGGAGTGTCTTATGTATGCTCTCATTAAAAATAGCCACAAATTTGAATAAGGGCAGACACAAGGTCTGCCCCAACATTATCTAATCAATTGGCAAAATTACATGGAAGGTTGTACCTTTTCCTAATTCCGATTCAAACGTAATATTTCCATTAAAATGCCCACGAATAGTAGAATAAGACATAAACAATCCCAAACCAGTTCCATTTTTCCCCTTTGTGGTAATCATTTCCTTAAACAACTTATCCTGTACCTCGTCAGGCATACCACAGCCATAATCTCTTACTGAAATAACAATTTCATGCTCTGTTTTTTCCACCAAAAGATCCATAACCTCATTGGTTTTACCATTATAAGCTTGAATCGCATTTGAAATCAAGTTATTGATAACTTGTACAAGACTATTTACATTTCCCTTCAAAGAAAAACTAGCATCAACCATAGTATTAGTACGCAATTCAATTAAAGCATTTTTCAACTCATGACGCATCAAAATATTAATACGTTTTAATAACTCCTCTATCGTAAAAGCATCCTCGGTATCCTCTGATAAAGTAACCGCTTGCCCTTTTACAGCAGTAATAATATCAGACATATACGAAGTATGAGTTTTTATCTTTTCAATCCATTCCGTCATATCACGAGCAATCTCATGGTGATCGGAAGAAGTAACCTCAGGGTCATCAATCGAAGAATCATACTCTTTCGTTAAATCCGTAAGTCCTTCTGCTGCACCTGCAATTGACATGATTGGTGTTTTTAAGTTATGAGCAATACCACCAACTAACTGACCAAGAGAAGAAAGACGTTCTTTTTCAACTAACAAATCTTGATTTTCTTTAATTGTTTTCATATCTTCGATATGTTGCGTAATATCTTTAAACAAAATCAAAATCCCCAAAAAGCTACCATTATTAGAAATATTATTAATTTCAATATGAAAATGCTTATTTAAGCTCTTAAAATGGCGCTCAAAAATAAACGTTTCAGGTGAATTTTTTGCCTTTTCCAAAGTCAAAGTTAATTCATCAAGATTAGTACTAGTTGGCTCTAATAGCTTGCAAAAGTCCTTGTTCCTTACATTTGCAGAAGTAAAATTAAAGGTGGCTAAAAACGTTTTGTTAAAATCAGTAACAATGTTGTTTTCATTAATAACTAAGTAGCTATCTGACATACGGTCCACAACTCTTTGTAGTGCAATAGGGGTAACTTTTAAAAAGTCAAACTTAAAAACAGCAAGAGCACAAAGAAGAACTGTTACAGTAAATAAAATTGGTGTTAAAGATACAGGGATGCTAATAATTCCAAAGGATCCTAAAAGATTGGGGATCAAAGGAACTAAAGTAGCTATTGTAAATAAAATTGCTTGCTTTGAAAAAAAGCCAGAATTTTTAATTGAATATCTTACCAGATAAATTAGACCAATAGCATATAAAATCATATTATATACGACATAAACATTGGCAAAGGGACCAGATATAGTATCGCCCATATTAGTAGAGTATTTAATATAAAATAAGTGATGATAATTATTAGTCCATACCATAATTAAAGAAATAAAAGGAATCACAAATAAAAGCCAATAGGACTTTTTAAATTTAATTTTTGTATTAGCAAAAATTAATCCAGTAAAAAAGATCGCAACTGGTAAGAAACATGCAAAAACATACACAAAATATTCGAAAACATAAGGATCTATACTATAGTGAGTACTAAATTGATTTTGTAATAGAATCCCAATATTCCAAAAGAAAACTAAAACAACATCTAACATAAAAATACGTTGCAATTGGTTTTTATTTTTTTGATTACAAATATAAAGTAGTAATAATAATGAGATAATACTACTAATTGTTAATCCCCAAAAAGTCATATTATTTACCATCCTTTCTATTTAATAAATTTAAGTA
>CAOKLK010000097.1 GCA_948469295.1 uncultured Mycoplasmatota bacterium | reverse complement strand
CTAACAACCTCCACGTGATATTTTAAAGAATAAAAATATAAAACTAAAATACTTAACACACGTTCTGCTCCACCACCACCAAGAGCACTTGTCACAAATAAAATTTTTTTCTGCATATTTTTTTCCTACTCTTCAACTAAATAAGTTTTTTTATATTTTTGATGATTAACAAATAATGCAGCATTTGCCACATTAGAATGACTAAAAACAAAATAATCACAATGAGATAAATAAATCATATCACAAAGAACTTCTAATCCAAGTAAATATTTATGATGTTTTCTATTAACACCTTTTTTTAGATGAATTCCTGTTGTATCATTCGCTTCTGCACGAAAAGATTCACTATAAAAAATCATATTTGGAAACTCTGTTTCAAACCTTTTAATCGCCTCTGATTCATCAGTACAAAGTAAAATCAAGTCCACTTCATTTTCCTGCAAACATTTCTTTACAGAAAGAATATAATTTTCTAAATTAGCAGCAATAAAATGATCTTTAACTTTTACTTTTTTATCAGTTCCTCGATAATGAACTCCTAATATTCTTTTTCCATAAAAATATTTTTTTAAAAAGGGATTTACAACATCCAAAACGTTTGATTTTAATCGGATATAAGTATGAATATGTTCACTTAAAATCTTCCCTTTTTTCCAATCTATTTCAAACATATTATTATCTTCACGATATGGTAAATATTGATGCATAGTACTGATATCAGAAATAATATAATTTTTACTTTCATAAGCTTCTTTCAAACCAACATTCATAGGTTGTTCAAAATAATACTCCCATGCATTCCAAGTGCCCATAAATTCTTCATCCTCATTGTACAAAGTTTTATAATTTTCCATATCAATCACTGGAATATACCCTTTCTTCAAAGCATATTCCATATGAGCAGCAACATATAAATAGTTTGCAAAAAAACCTGCCCAAGGTGGATTTCTTCGAATAATATAATAACGTTTCCTATCAAACAAATGCGAAACAGAAATACGATATTTTCTAGTTAATACATTTTTGGCTCGATCCTTAATAAATCTTTTAGTATTCTTTACTTTAACATTCATTTTTATTCCTCCTCACAAGCTAAATTATATAGCTTTTGATAAAATTCCAACCGCTTACGCACTAAATTACTTTTTTCATATTCAAGAGCTTTCACATAATTAACTTTGGAAGCATTAATAACAACTTCAAAATGATCCATCAAATATGCAACTTTTGATGCTAATCCGGAAATATCATCATAAGGAACAAGAAATTCAGAAGATAATAATTCAACATTTCCATCTACTGGACTAGCAACACAACACAAAGAAGAAGCCATTGCTTCAATAAGTGCTCTTGGTAAACCCTCTGAACGAGTGGGAAAAATAAAAATATGACTTTTTCTTAAATGTTTTAACAATTCTTGTTTTGAAGTAATTAATCCAGAGAAAACAATATAATCCAAAACACCAAGCTCTTTTGCCAAGTTTTTAAATTCTTGAAATTTTGCTCCATCTCCAATTAATTCTAATTTAAAATTACTATATCCATTTCTAACTAAAACTGAAACCATACGAATTAAAGTATCTTGTCCTTTACGATAAGAATCCATATATCCAGTATGTACAAGATGAAAAACTTCTGGTAAGCGTTTCCAATTTTGTTCATAATATAATTTTTTTTCCAAATCAATTGAAGAATAATTAGCAGTAAAATAACGTGAACTATTTTCAATAAGTGCTCGACATGGATATACATTTTGAAGAACATAAGAAGTAACATAAGATACACCATTTGCAGACATGCACATTTTTTTGGCATAAGAAATTAAAAATTTATTAATTAAATTTTTTAAAAAACCTCGTCCTTCAATCATTTTATCTGCAGCAACAACAAACTCTATTGCTAAAGGAATATGTTTTTTTATGAAAATATCATGAAGTAAATAAGCTAAAGGAGATGGAGCCCTCATAATACAACATCCAAAACAATGCAAATGTTCCTTAATAATCTTTCGCACTACTCTACTATGAGTAATTAATCCCTTACTACCTTGAAAATCAGGTAATTCTAAAAAAGAAACACGATCTCCGCTAACCAATAAACAATTTTGTTCTTTAAACGCTTTATTAGTAAAACGAGCACATACTAAAACCTCATCAAAAACAGCTAAATATCTTTTTAAATAATCATAATCAACAATTCGATTACACCAAACCAAACCATTTTCATCACGAAAAAAATGATTTTCCAAAATAACTAAAGCCGTAATTTTCTTTTTCTTATTCATTCACTCACCTCTAAACTATTAACACACTTTTAAAATTTCTTTCAAATATTTATCGATAGACTTATCCTTCGTAAAATGTTCTTCCAAATATGTTCTTCCTGTTGCATGTTGTTTTACAAATTTCTCTTTTTCAGTAATAATTTGCTTCATTTTAGTAGAAATATCTTCATAATTACCCGTTTCAGATAAAATACCACACTGAGAATCCTCTATTATTCTCCAAGCCTCACTACCCTTTTCAAGAATTCCCAAAACTGGAACATTCGTAGCCATCACACCATATATCTTACTTGGAACAGAAACTCCTTTAATCCCTTTTGCATTTGTCACCAAATGAACATCAGCAGCATTCAAACTATAAATCAAATCCTTCTTATCTTGATAAGGAATGAATACTACATTGGAAATATTATTTTTCTGAACAATAGAAACCAATGTTTCTTTCACACTACCATCACCAACAAAAGCAAAAACTACATCAGTATTCTCTTGAAACTTTTGAATTACATTCATTAAATTTTCCAAATCATAATAAAGACCAATATTTCCAGAATACATAATAACAAACTTATCTTCCAAATGATATTTTTTTCGAAAGTCTACTACCTTTGGATGCTTTTTTTCTAACGGATAAACTTCAGTTTCATTCATCCAATTATTAATTACTACATTATTTGGAACCTTTTTATTTTGAAACCGTTTTACTAAAGTTTCTTGCATATCAGATCCAACAGTGATCACCAAATCAGACTTCTTACAATTATGTTTATCAATCCACATCAACAACTTTAAAAGAATTTTATTCTTAGCGTATCCTACTGCTATCGTTTGTTCTGGATTAAAATCTTGAATATTATAAATAAACTTGCCACGAGTAATAATTCTTCCAATATTACCAAGCATTCCCCCTAAAATAGGTGGCTGACTAATAGTATAAACTACATCTTGTCTTCCTACTCGAAATGTCGCATACACACTACGGAAAAAATAACTTAAAATATGTTTAATACGACTCATCTTCTTACTTTTTACAAAATCTGTAACTCGAACACGAATAATCTTAATTCCTTCATAATCTTCATAATAATATTTTTTACTCTGATACTGAGATGGTATAACTCCAGTGTAACAAGGAACCGAACAAATCACTGTAATATCAAAAGTATCTTTTAAACCCAAAGCCAACTCCGTTAAAATTTGAGCAGTAGATGCCACTTCTGGATAAAAATAATTCGCATAAATCAAAAGTTTTTTCTTCATAAGTCACCTCAAGAATTCATATCTACTTTTTCATTTTAACACAATTTTCCTTTTTTTAATACTAAAAAAGAAGCTATCTACATAGCTCCATCTCGTTTAAACAATTGAATAATCGTATCAAAGATAATCTTAATATCCAATCCAAAACTTTGCATATTACTATACTTTTTTTCCATTCTTAAGCGATATAAGAAGGAAGTATTGCTTCTTCCATGAGTTTGCCAATATCCAGTCAACCCAGGTTTTGTCATCACAATATCTTGATAATATCCTCCCATATCAACTTTTTCACGTGGCAAATATGGACGATTTCCAACCAAACTCATATGCCCCACAAAAATATTAATAAATTGTGGAAATTCATCCAAAGACAACTTTCGAATTAATTTTCCAGCTTTTGTAATTCGTGGATCATTTTTCAATTTTTTATTCATTTCATATTCTTGACGAATTTCTTCATTATTCTTTA
>CAOKLK010000096.1 GCA_948469295.1 uncultured Mycoplasmatota bacterium | reverse complement strand
CCAATATTTACTTGAGTTACTGTATCCATGATGCTGGTATTATTTTTTTCTCGATATTTTTCATATCTTTCTATTTTGTCAATTTCCATATTGCTAACTTTTACATATTCTTTCAAATTAATATAATCTTGTTCGGTTAGTTTATTTAAATTGGTATCGTTTAAGTATTCAAAAATATCATTGATTTCTTCTGGACTATATTTTTTTTCTAAGAATAAATTTGTTAAGCTGGTAAAGTTGTCTAAGTCTTTCCATTTTATTTTGGTATATGCTTCTAAATAGTTGGATTTGTAGTCACCGTTTTCTAACATTTTTTCAATGGTTTTGGAATATTCTTTGGTTTTAATTTCATCATAAACATTTTTTTCTTTCATAATTGTAATCACACTCTCAGGATATAATATGTTACCTTCTTCTTTTAATGTGTCATTTTTGTTAAATTTTGTTATGAAAAATATAGTCAACAATAAAATACTGATTCCAGATAAAAATATTTTGATATTTCTTTTTTGTTTCTTTTTCAAATTATCACCTAGTTTTATTTTATCACATATTATGTTTATTCATAAACTAAAATGTTTTACATAGATTTTAACATGGGGTGGAGTATGAAAAAGTTATTGGTATTATTTTGTTGTTTTAGTTTTTTTCTTCCTTCTGTTTTTGCAGAAGAAGATTTTGCACCAAATAGTAAAAGTGCAATTTTAATTGAAGTAAGTACGGGAAATGTTATTTATGAAAAAAATAGTGATGAACGACTGGCACCAGCTTCGATGACAAAAGTGATGAGTATGCTTTTAATTATGGAAGCTATTGAAAGTGGAAAATTAGGATTTGATGATTTGGTTATGATTAGTAAGAATGCAGCAAGTATGGGAGGAAGTCAGGTTTTTTTACAAGAAGGAGAAAGTTATAAAGTTTCTGAACTTTTGAAAGGAATTGCCATTGCTTCTGGAAATGATGCAGTGGTTGCAATGGCAGAAAAAGTTGGAGGTAGTATAGAAGGTTTTGTTCGAATGATGAATGAACGTGCAAAATCTTTGGGACTTGTGAATACAAATTTTATGAATCCACATGGTCTTGATCAAGATAATCATTATAGTTGTGCTAGAGATATGAGTATTATGGGAAGAGAGCTTGTAAAACATGAAAAAATATTAGAGTTTACTAGTATTTATGAAGATTATTTAAAAAAGCCAGATGGAAGTAGTACTTGGCTTGTCAATACGAATCGGTTGGTACGGTTTTATAATGGTGTAGATGGATTGAAAACAGGGTTTACTAGCACTGCTGGTTATTGTATTACGACAACTGCTAAACGAGATGGAATGCGTATTTTAAGTGTTGTGATGGGAGCAGAAACTAGTGATAAACGTAGTGAAGATACAGTAAGTTTGTTAAATTATGGGTTTAATACTTATCAAGTTCAAAAAATATTAGAAGCTGGAATTAGTATGGGGGAAATTCATATTCCATCTAGTAAGAAAGAAAAGATTTCGGTGTCTTTAAAAGAAGAAATTACTTATTTAAAAAAAGTAAATGAAGAAGAAAAGAAATTTCATACAGAAGTAGAATATTTTGATGTTAAGGCACCAGCTAAAAAAGGTGATGTTGTTGGTAAGGTGAAAGTTTTTGATGAATCTGGGAATGTTTGTTATGAAGGAGACTTACAATTAGATGAAGATGCTGAGAAAGCAGGAATTTTAGATTTTTTTGGTAGAAATTTTCGCTTTTTAACTTCAGGAATTTAGAATTTGTTTACTTTTTCTTGTCATATTATTTTCAAGGACATTTTCTATTTTTCTCTTTTCTTGTATAATATTTTTAAGAAGGTGGCAGATAAATGGCAAAAACAATAAAAAGACGTTTTAAAAAAACTATCATTTTTCAAGGATTTTCTCTATTATGTTTTATATTAAGTAGCGTTTGTTTATTTTTTCTTTATCGTTTATCTATTTTACCAACACTTTTTTTTCTTTTGGTTTGTCTTTTCTTTTTGGGTTTCAATTTTTTACTATATCGTTTGGTGGTTAGTAAGAATTGGAAAAAGCGGATGATTGGTTTTTTTATTACGTTTCTTTTTATTTGTGGTTTAGGAGTTGGTATTTTTTATGAGTCGGTGACTTTGGGATTCTTTATTCATGCTTTTCAAAGTCGGGAACGCTTAGAAAATTATCAGGTACTGGTGTTAAATTCTAGTAATTATGGAAGTTTAAAAGAATTTAAAAATGGAAAAATTGGGGTTCCCGCTTCTGATTTTTCGGAAGGTGCTAAGTTGCTTCAAAATGAATTAAAACAAAAAACCTCTTTAACTTTACAAGAATATGATAATTCTACTTTAGTGGAGTCTTTGTTACAAAAAAATTTAAGAGTTATTGTAATGGAGGAAGCTCAAAAAAATTTGTTTATGGAAATTAATGAGGATTTTCAAAAGAATGTAAAGGTTATTGAAACGATCCCGATTAAATTAAAGAATAATGTTAAGAAGAAGGATACAGAACTTTTAAAGAAACCTTTCCATATTTATATTTCTGGTAGTGATGATTATGGAATGATTAATCAAGTTTCTAGAAGTGATATGAATATGTTAATTACAGTTAATCCACTTTCTCATAAGATTTTAGTTACTTCTATTCCAAGAGATTATTATATTGATTTGGTTGGAATTCGAGGTGCTAAGGATAAGTTGACTCATGCAAGTTTGTATGGTATTGATACTTCTCTTCAAAGTTTGGAACGTTTATTTGATATATCAATTGATTATTATGCAAAAATTAATTTTTCTTCTTTGGTAAATCTTGTAGATTCTGTTGGAGGAATTGATGTTGTTAGTGATTCTAGTTTTGTTGCTCATTATTTTGATGAACCAGTTAGTGAATGGGTGAGTTATTCTTATACGGAAGGATTAAATCATTTAAATGGAAAGCAAGCTTTGGCGTTTGCTCGCGAAAGAAAAAGTTTTTTACTTGGTGACCGAGTTCGTGCAATGCATCAACAAATGGTGTTATCTGCTTTGTTTGATAAAATTTTGAGTCCTAGTATTATAAAAAATTATCCAGATCTTTTAAATGCTTTGAATGGAAGTTTTGATACTAATTTGAATTATGAAGATATTTTATCCGTTTTTCAACATCAAATTGCTAAAAATCCTTCTTGGGAACTTTCTAATTTTATTTTGGAAGGTATTGATGGAAGTGAAAAGGTTTATTCGATGCCAAAAACAAATACATATGTTATGATTCCAGAGGAAGAAAGTGTTAATAAAGCAAGAGAAGAAATTCAAAATATTTTGAAAGATTCAAATTGAGAAGTTTTATCTAGTTTTGTCGAAGTTGTTTTAACAGCTTCTTTTTTGTTCTATATTCATGTAGTAAGGAGAAAAAATTATTATGTTATATATGGATTTAGAATATTGTAAGGGTGTTTTGTTTGTGCGACTTGATGGAAAGTTAACAAGGAAAAATACTTACCGGATTAATAATTATTTAACTCCTGTATTAGTAAAACATCGCATTAAATATTTGGTCTATAATCTTTTTTCTATTAGTGAAATGGATGATTATGGCGTGGATGCGATTTTAAGAACGAAGCATGCAGTAAAAGGTAATCATGGTTATGTCTGTTTGTGTGAGGTGCCAGAACAGTTTCAAAAACAGTTAAAACGTTTACGTGTAAGTGTTACAGAAAGTGAATTAACTGCTTTAGAAAAATTAAAGGTATAGGTGACTTAATGACAAATTATGACATAGTTTTTGAAAATGAATGGTTGATTAAAAAAATAGCTAAAAAATTTTATAATGTTGATTATGAGGATTTATATCAAGCAGGTGCTCTTGGAATTATGAAAGCATTTGAAAATTATAAAGATAATGGCTTATCTAAGTTTTCTACTTATGCTTATGATTATATTTTTGGAGAAATGTATTCTATGGTTTATAAAAATCAAAGTATAAAACTTAGTAAAGATATTTTACGAACTTATCAAAAAATTGAGATGACTCGAAGTACTTTAGCACAAAAGTTGAATAAGA